>JAWODU010000118.1:0-31751 GCA_046483125.1 Kiritimatiellia bacterium | reverse complement strand
GCCCGCCGGAGCCTGTTGGGGGCAACGTCTTCAGCCAACATTGATCTTGATACATCAAGAACAACCGCAACATCGCGACCCTTGCGGTAAACAGCCGCTTCCCTGACTCCCCAGCGCGGCCCCGCCAGGGAAAGAACGCCGAGAGTCAACCCGGCCGCCAGCAGAAACTCCTGGCCAAAACGGAAGCCGGCGCCCGGTCCTTTGCGCAGGCGCTCCTGCATTTCAGGGCCGATAAGACGCCTGAGTCTTGCTTCAGACCTCCGCCTGAACCACTCCGCCCAGAACGCCGCAAAAAGCCCGATCCAGGTGAAATTAAGTATCCATGAATATGAAAATGTCAGGGTCATCAATTTGTCTCAGGGCCTCATAGTATTTTTCCGGTCAACAGTGAATGCGCAAAAGCGCACGCAACAACCAGCAGAAGGCCGGCAGTCGTAACGTACGGATACAGTTCCCGGTATTCAACCTGCCCGGTTATCTGCACCTCTGTCTTTTCCATTTCCGATATCTCGAGAAGCGCTTCTTCAAGTCCCTGACTGTCGCCCGCATTGAAATAGCGTCCTCCGGTCCGCTGTGCGATCATCCGTAAAAGAACCTCGTCAACGTCGCCGGACGCCGCATCCTCAGCCCCGATACCGACAGTGTACACCCTTATGCCCATACGCCCCGCGGCGGCCGCCGCCTCCGCGGGGGTAATAACGCCCGCGTTCGCGGCGCCGTCACTTAACAGTATAATCAGTTTTGTGTCTATCGGGGCTTGTTTCATGCGGGCGCACGCCGCTGCAAGTCCGTCCCCCAGAGCAGTATCGAATTCATCGAGGGCTGTGGCGGGGCCCCCGGAGGCACCGGCTGTGCGTACTTCGCGCAGAAGCCGCAAAAGCGCCTTATGATCCGAAGTCAAAGGACACCTGGTGGCTGGATAACCCGCGAATGTTACCAGCCCTATGAGGTCGTCCGGCCGCCTGTTGACGAATCTCCTGAACGCCGCCTTTACCGCCGCCAGGCGGCTCGGCCCGGATTCACCCGCCTGCGGATAGGCGGTCCCCATCGATGAGGAAACATCCAAAACCATTTCTATGGCGACGGCCTTAGCGGTGCGTTGAACTGTTTTGTTCATAAGACGCGGCCGCGCCAGACCCGTGATCAGACAAAAAATCCCCGCAAGAAAGACCGGAGGCAGTATTCCGACGGCCCTTGTTCGCCAGGTACGCGAATAAGACTGAATGTCGGCGCTTTTTGAATATATCACCAGATCCCTGTTGACGCCGCGATATAACGCGTAAACGGCCGCAGAGGCAGGCAGAAACAAAAACAGGAACCATGGATTGGCAAAAACCAACATCACTTGCTCTCCACAACCGCCGCATGGCGGCGGATTATCTCCGAGGCTGTCCGCGCCGCTTTTTCCGCACTTTCCCGGCTGACATGCTCCGTTGAGAACTTCGCAAGATCAGCCTCGGCGAGAAGCGGTTTCAGGTTCCCTATAAGGTTTCCTGCCGCCGTGTTCGGCCCGGCGGCCCGTGACAGTTCATCCGTTGTCATTTCCCCCGCTTTGATACCGCAGGCCTGCTCGATGTATTCCCTCAGCAGGGCACTGAGGCCGGAATGGAAATTCCGTACCCCCGTCTCCGTCCGCGGCATCCCGGATACCAGCGCGTCTATCCCGGAAAGCGCTCTTTCCGCGGGCGATTCCGGCTGATTCCTCGAGAAACGAGTCTTTTTCACGGCCCGCAGTAAAAGGCAGATCAGAACCGCGGCAAGCAGGACCGCAGACACCTTCAGGAATTTTGTGTACGGCGGGTCGTCCATGCTCAGCGGCTCCGGAATCCTTCGCCTTTCCCCACCCGCCTTTTCAAAGCCCTCCGCCAGGGTAAAAGAACAGGGCGGGACCGCAAGCCATCCGGCCACGCTTCGGCCCTCTTCCGCCGCGGTATAGATCACGGGCAGGGCCAGGAGTCTGTATTCAGCGGAAACAACAGGTTTAAGCAGGGCGCGTTTCTCCAGAACATGATTACCGCGAGACGGGCGCTCTGATATGTCGTAACAACCTATGATCTCAAAGCCGCGGACGTATTGATCAAGGTCCGGGATCGCCAGCTTCACATGCGACGGAAATTCGGCCTTTACCGAAAGTTTAACGTTCCGGGAAAAATCCACTTCGGATGGAGAAGCGGTGACCGTGACTGCGACCTTTCCTTTTGTGACCCGAACGGGAAAAGTTCCGGCCGCGACCGGAAACGCCGGAAAAACAACCAGCCCCAGGAGACATGATATCGAAAGGCATAAGACTCGCATAACTTTTCGCCTTTCAGGCCCGTTTGCGCCGCGTTCGTCTTTCCCGAAGCAGGCGTCTCAGCTCACCAACAAAGGGAGATGCCGTGGAAACCTTTAAGCTGTCGATCCCGTGACGGCAGAATAGTTCTTCCATTTTCTTCTCTCGTTCGCGGGCAGACGACGCCAGTGTGTCGCGAACGCGGGCCGAGTCAGTGTCGATAAGCACGGATGCATGGCTCTCCGGATCGTATGCCGTGAAAACCCCCGCGCGAGGAAGCGCGATCTCCGCCGGGTCTGAAACCGCACAGCATACCAGGTCGTGCATTTTTGCCGCTGTGCGCAGTTCGCGGGCGTAACCGGTGCCCATAAAATCGGATATCAGGAACACTACCGCGCGTTTCTTCTGAGTCCTCCCGAGAAAGCGCAGAGCGGCAGAAAGGTCGGTGCGGCCGGTTTTTCTGCCGGGCCTGAGAACCTCCCGGACCAGACGCCACACGGCCGTACTGCCCTTCCGGGGCTTCAGGTATGTTTCAATGCCCTCGTCAAACAGGATCAGGCCGACCTTGTCCTGGTTTTTTACAGCGGATAAAGCGAGCAGGCAGGCAAGGCGGGCCGACACATTGTCCTTGGTCAGACTCCTTGAACCGAAACACTGCGAACCCGAAATGTCGATCAGAAACATGATAGTAAGCTGGCGTTCTTCCCTGAAGGTTTTCACGTAGGGACGGCCCATTCTCGCGCTGACGTTCCAGTCAATTGACCGTACATCGTCCCCGGCGGAATACTCGCGGACTTCTTCGAATTCAATGCCCGCACCCCTGAAGGCCGACCGGTACTCGCCGGCAAGGTATTCATCCACGAGCTTCGCCGCAGTAACGCGGATGCGCCGCACTTCCTTCATCAGGTCTTTTGTATCTTCCGGGTTCACGGTTCAAGGTTCAACGTTCAAGGTTCAACGTTCAAGGTTCAGGGCCCGCCTCGGGCGGAAAGGTTCAGGAACGCCGGACGCGCATAACCGGCCAGCCTACGGGACGGGGAGATGTTCAAGCACACGCCTGATAATTGCCTCAGACGTTATTTCCTCCGCCTCGGCTTCGTACGTTACAATAATTCTGTGCCTCAGCACGTCTCCGGCGACATCCTTAACGTCCTGCGGAGTGGCAAAGGTTCTGCCTCGGAGCATCGCCAGAGCCCTGGCAGTGAGATTGAGATAAATGGACGCGCGGGGAGAGGCGCCGTATTCGATCTGGTAAGCTATATCAAGACCGTACTCCGCCGGGTTGCGCGTGCAGAATACGATGTCCAGGATATAATCGGCAACCTTGTCGTCGCAATAGATGGATCCCAGTGACGCGCGCATGTCACCGATATCGCTTTCGCTGAGGACGGCGCAGGCGGGAGCGTCCTTCTCCCCGGTAAAACGCCTCATGATTTCCCTTTCCTGTGTTTTATCCGGATAACCGATGGAGCACTTCAACATGAACCTGTCCACTTCCGCTTCCGGAAGATGATAAGTGCCTTCCTGTTCTATCGGGTTCTGGGTCGCCATAACCAGAAAGGGGTCGGGGAGGGCGTATGTGTTATCTCCTATTGTAACCCGGCCTTCCTGCATTGCCTCAAGCAGGGCCGACTGCACCTTCGCCGGGGCCCTGTTGATCTCGTCGGCCAGCAGTAAATTCGTAAAAATCGGCCCCTTTCGCGGCGTGAAGTCCATATCCCGCGGATTATAGATAAGCGTGCCTGTAACGTCTGCCGGAAGCAGATCAGGCGTAAATGAAATGCGGTTGAATTTCAGCCCCAGGACCGAAGACAGGGTTTTTACCGCCGTGGTCTTGGCGAGTCCCGGCACGCCTTCAAGCAGTATATGACCGCCGGTCACCAGCCCGATGATCATCCTTTCCACGAGATGATCCTGACCCACAATAACCTTGCCGATTTCGGTCCTGAGCGCGGCGATCTTTTCGGATTGACGCCGGACCTTACGTTCGGCTTCTTTTGCATCATCATTCATGACAGGACCTCCATGCGTTAAAACTACGAAATGCGCGAAAGATACGAAAGCACATAGACGAGTTTTTTTGTGTTACGGCGCCAAATGCTTTTACCGGTTGCTCTGCCATTACTTTAAACGAATTTGAGATGAGTATTGTTCTGGCTCCAGACGGTATTCTCACGCGGAAATGAGACATATTGCCCTTGGACGACTACTCTGGAGCGGCATGTGTGTCATTATGGCACGGGCATCCTCGTAACATTGGAATATAACGTCCTGTCCCGCAAGGACTTAGCAACGATTACCCCCATACCGTAACGCTGGCATGACGAATGCTCAGTATTCCGGTACAGTTGGGAGGGAATACCGGGAGGGGCGAACAGTGAATACGGATAATCTTACAATCAAGGCTCAGGAGGCCCTCAGGGCCGCTCAGACCGGAGCAATCAGGGCCGGGCACCAGGAAGTAGACGGTGAGCACCTGCTTGCATCACTGCTGGAGCAGGAGGCCGGTCTCGTGCCAAGACTCCTGGAACGTATGGGTATACCGCCCGCCGAACTTAAGGCGAAAGCTGACGGGGAACTGGAAAAGAGACCGCAGGTAAGCGGCCCCGGCGCGGAAGCGGGAAAGATTTACGTCACCCAGCGTTTGAACAAACTGCTTGTGCGCGCTTCCGATGAGGCAAAACAGCTCAAGGACGAGTACGTGTCCGTGGAACACCTTCTTCTGGCTCTCATAGCGGAAGGCAGGAGCACAGTGGCGGGAAAATGCCTCGCTGATGCAGGTGTGACCAGGAGCGCGGTGCTTGAACAATTGCAATCCGTCCGCGGCAATCAGCGCGTGACCAGCGACAACCCCGAATCATCTTACGAGGCTCTGGAACGGTTCGGCGTGGACCTCGTTTCCCTGGCGAGGGAGGGTAAGCTTGACCCCGTCATAGGGCGGGACACCGAAATCAGAAGTGTAATCAGAATCCTGTCGAGAAAAACCAAGAACAACCCCGTACTTATCGGCGATCCCGGCGTTGGCAAGACGGCAATCGTGGAAGGACTGGCGCACAGAATCGTGCAGGGCGACGTACCGGAAGGGCTGAAAGACAAGACGATATTCGGGCTGGATATGACATCTCTCATGGCAGGCGCAAAGTACCGGGGAGAATTCGAAGAGCGTCTGAAGGCCGTTCTGAACGAAATCAAGGCATCGGAAGGAAAAATTATTCTCTTTATAGACGAAGTTCACACAATAGTCGGGGCCGGGAAAACCGAGGGTTCCTCCGACGCGGGCAACATGCTCAAGCCCATGCTCGCGCGCGGCGAACTGCACTGTATCGGGGCCACCACTCTCGACGAGTACAGGAAGAACGTGGAAAAGGACGCGGCGCTGGAAAGACGCTTTCAGCCCATAGTAGTCGACGCCCCCTCGGTGGAAGACTCCGTTTCCATCCTTCGCGGGCTGAAGGAAAGATTTGAAGTGCATCACGGGGTCCGTATACAGGACAGCGCTCTCGTCGCCTCGGCGGTACTGTCCGACAGGTATATCAGTGACAGGTTTCTCCCCGATAAGGCCATTGATCTCATGGACGAGGCATGCGCTTCTATTCGGACTGAAATCGACTCGCTTCCGGCGGAACTTGACGAAATAACGCGCAAAGTCATGCGCATGGAAGTCGAAGAACGTGCTCTTAAAAAGGAAAAGGACAAGGCATCCCGGGAAAGACTGAAAACGCTCCGGAAGGAACTGGCCGATCTCAAGTCCGAAGCCGACGCCATGCGCGCGCAGTGGCAGAAGGAAAAAAACGCCATAGGTGAAGTACGAAAGGTGCGCGAGGAAATTGAAAGCGCCAGGCACGAGTGCGAGGAAGCCGAACGGGCCTATGACCTGGAACGCGTGGCAAAGCTGAGGCACGGAGTAATACCGGAGTTGGAACAAAAACTTTCCGAGCAGGAAGAACTGATGAAAAGCGGAGAAGGAACCACCAACCTGCTCAGGGAAGAGGTTTCCGAGGACGAAATAGCCCAGGTAGTTTCGCGCTGGACCGGCATTCCGCTTACGCGCCTGCTGGAGGGCGAACGCGAAAAGCTGATGAAACTGGACAAAGTGCTTCATGAAAGGGTAGTGGGCCAGGACGAAGCTGTGAGCGCGGTAGCGGATGCCGTGTTGAGAGCAAGAGCGGGAATCAAGAACCCCCAGAGGCCTATCGGTTCGTTTATCTTTCTCGGCCCCACCGGTGTGGGAAAAACCGAACTGGCGCGCACGCTCGCGGCGGCGCTGTTCGATACGGAAGGAAACATGGTAAGAATTGACATGAGTGAATACATGGAGAAGCACACCGTTTCCCGGCTGGTAGGCGCTCCCCCGGGGTACATCGGGTATGAGGAAGGAGGCCAGCTCACTGAAGCCGTCCGCAGGAAGCCGTACAGCGTCATACTGATGGATGAAATTGAAAAAGCCCATCATGACGTGTTCAATGTGCTGTTGCAGATTCTGGAGGACGGGCGGCTCACCGATTCCCACGGGCGGACGGTCGATTTCAAAAACACAATTGTAATCATGACGTCCAATATCGGCTCGCCGCGCCTGCTCGAAGGCATAGACGAAACAGGCAGCATCCGCGAAGAAACGCGAAAGTCGGTAATGGGCGAAATGAGAAGTATTTTCAGGCCCGAATTCCTGAACAGGGTAGATGAAATCGTCCTGTTTAAACCTCTTACAATGGAAGAACTCAAACAGATAGTCGGCCTCCAGCTGGCCGATTTTGAAAGCAGGCTTATCGACCGCGGCCTCGCGCTGAAGGTGAGCAAACCGGCCACAGAATTGATAGCCGGGGGCGGATATGATCCGGTTTACGGCGCGAGACCCCTTAAACGCTTTCTACAGCAACACGTAGAGACCCCCGTTGCCAGGGAAATCATCTCCGGCAATATCACCGAGGGGGACACCGTGAACGTGGGAGTAAAGGACGGCGATATCATGGTGGGCAAATCCCGAAACATCTCTGACCGTTCCTCACTCGCATCCCGCTGACAATGAGCACATTACGATTCAATTCCTGAACTGAAGGCAGGGGTGTTCAATCTCCCCTGTTTTTGCTTTTGGCTGTCCCATAAAAGAAGGGCCGGAAAAACTAAGTTATGAATAACAAGCAAAATAACCTCCTCGAATCGGCAAACAGGCGCATCGAACAATACCGGAAAGGCAAAATCTACCTCACAATTACCGACAAAAACGGCGAAAAAGTCGCTGGAGCCCGAGTCCGCGCCAAACAAAAATCACATCAATTCCTTTTCGGATGCAACATCTACCCGCTTGAACCCGAGAATCAATCCGAGGAACAGAGAAGTTACAAAACCAGGTTCGAAAAACTCTTTAATTTCGCCACGCTCCCATTTTACTGGGGCACCTATGAACGAGAACCGGGTGAAAAACAGGAAGAAAGGCTCAAAGCGATGGCCGCCTGGTGCTCCGATCATTGTATTACGCCCAAAGGACACCCCCTTGTCTGGCATTCGGTGTGGCCCTCATGGGGCCCGGACGATCCCGACGAAGCACGTGAAATGCTACAAAAACGCGTTAGGAACGTAGCCAATGGCTTCCGCACTTACATCAAGCACTGGGACGTCATCAATGAGTCCACTGTTTCCGCTGATTTTGATAACGGACTGGGGAAATGGGTTGCGCGCGAGGGACCGGCTGATGTCGCCAGTCAATGTCTTGAATGGGCCCATGACGCCGCGCCCGAAGCCGTACTTCTCGTTAATGATTTCAATGTCTCCCCCGAGTACCAAAAACAGCTGGCTGAATTGACCGACCGCGGTGCCCCGATTGACGCAATCGGCATCCAATCCCACATGCACGGCGGCGAGTGGGAACTGAAACGTCTCTGGGAGGTCTGCGAAGAATACGCCAGATTCGAGCTTCCGATTCACTTTACGGAAACCACCGTTTTAAGCGGAAAACGCATCCCTGACGACGTACCCTTTGACGAAGCAAATTGGCAAGATTGGCCGTCGACACCGGAAGGAGAAAAACGACAGTGTGAATACGTCGAATCGTTCTATACGCTCTTGTTCAGTCACCCTTCCGTAGAAGCCATCACATGGTGGGATCTGCGTGATGGTTGCTGGAAGAACGCTCCCGCGGGGCTATTACGGCTCGACCTGAGTCCCAAACCGGCGTATGAAAGGCTCCACACGCTCATCCATTCCGAATGGACAACGGATAAAACGCTGATTACTGATTCCAGCGGAGCGGCCGTGCTCAATGGTTTTTACGGCAAGTACGATCTGCAACTCGTCGGCACATCAACGGAAACGAGTTTTGACCATCGTTCCGCCGAAGGCACATCGGATATTCGGGTCGTCCTCCCCGGCTGATGCGAATATCTGTCCCGCAAATCGAGTTAAGGTATGGGGTTAGGTATGGGGGGCGGACCACGGTAAGTGACTGGGAGTGAAGGAGTTAGGGGCAATTCCGGCGGTTGAAACAGTCCTTAGAGGTGATTTTTGAGCCTCGAAATTGATTCTAAGGGACTGTGGTCGTGTGGTTGTATAGTAGCGGGATTATACCTCGGTCGACTGACATTGCCGAAATTCGTCCACGGAATGGGTGCACGCATCAAACGAACATGAATCGGGTGTGAAATCAGATGCCAGGGGATGAAATTACTGGGTTTTCGATCACGGAGACGGCCGGGATCGATCGCGCGGGTGAGGTGATATCAGGGAGCGTTCCGCTTGCCAGAGGCGTGCTGTGCGAGGGGGGGGGGTTGGTTTCTGGCGGAGGGGGCTGAAGACACTCGTTTTGTCATGGAGGGACATCCTGCTGCCTGGTGGCCGGACGGTTCAGTGAAGTGGCTGCATCTGTGTGGACAAGTCGATCTTGAGGCTGGTCGGACCCTCCGTTTCAAGTTGCGTTCGACCGCGGAAGCGGCGGAAGCGTCTTTGGCCGTCATACAGTCGGGAGATATGCTGCAGGTGCGCGGCGGAGAAGCTTGCGCTCAAGCCGGTGGGCGGCAACGGGATACTGGATGAGCCGGCGCATATGATCCTTACCGGCTTTGCGGGGAACAATAAGGTCGTCACTGAGATCGGTCACTATCTGCACCAGCTTGCATATGGAGAGGGGGATCTGTTACAATGAAAGTCAATTTTATTCTTGAACCGAGGCGGTTCTGGTTCACTTGAGTCTCCATCCGTGGTTATCGGTCGTCGATTATCAATCATTTTAACCCAGGGACAGTTATGATTTCTGATGGAATGTATAAGTATGCCCGCGGAACGGCCGCGATCTGTCTTCTCGCCACAGCCGGATCGCTCTTTGCCGCACGGGGGCCCCGCTATTCTTATGGTGAGGCGTGGTGGCGGGAGTATAACAGCGATGACGGAACTGAACTGCTGCTGCACTTCGGTCCGCCGGCCGATACGGCGCAAAAGCAACTGGTGAAGCAGGTGCAGAAGCAGCGCTCCGACGAGATGCTCGACATCAGCCTGGATGATCTGGACGGCGGGGAGAAAATCGGTGGTGTCGAACTGCCGAGCATGACGCCGGACGATTTCAAGAAAGCGCCGGTGGATGAAAGCAATGCGAAACCGGGCATGATTTTCGACTACAGCGACCGGCGTTGCATCATGACTCTTCCTGACGGGATGGAGCAGGTTGACAACGGTCGATTCGGGAAAGGCGCGGCCTGTAGCGGAACAGGGGCCTTGCGGGTTGGGATACAGGCGCCTCGAAGCGTGGAGTGCTCGTTTCGTTTTGATACGCTGCCGGAAACGACGGTTTGTCTCTTTTCCGTTGCCGGCGACGAAAGTCGGCTACTGCTGCATCCGGACGGCCGGCTGGAGCTGAAGCTTCGCAAGCCGCATGGCAACCCCGGATCGAATCCGAATGTTGACCGGCCGATCAGCCAGGCGGCGCGTGAACAGATTCTTGCCAAGGATGCGACAATCATTTCGCCCGAACCTGTCTCCGCCGGTGAATGGAATCACGTGGTCGTCTACAATCAGCCGCACCCGACGCCGGGCGGGGGAGAGCCGTGGGATGCACGCTTGAAGGTCAACGGGTTTGACGTGGCCTGGTACCTCAGCGAACGCTACAACGACTATCATTTCATGGGGCGCGGTCAGGTTGAACTTGTGATCGGCAACAGCTTGCGCATGGACCAGGCATTCACCGGCACGATCGATGAATTCCGCGTATCGACGCGAGACCGGATATTCTATGAACGGCCGGTGATGCTGTGGCGCGACACTCGGCTTATCCGTCCGCTCGATTTCGACAAACCCTATTTCAGGAAGCAGGCCACGGTCTTTCATGCATCGCTGGATCAAGGGCGCGAGCTCGACCTGGATAAGGCTGGGGCAGGGTCAATCATGATCGAGCTGGAGGAAGAGCTGCTCAAGAAGCTGTTGATCCCGGGCATACGGGGCAAAGGATGGGTCATCGATCCGGAGGTGGGATTTCCGAGAATTCCTCTCAAGGGCCTGAACAGCTTGAACGGCGCCGTTGAATTCTGGATGCGCCCGGTGAACTGGGACGACACCACCGGCTACTGGCACCACACGCCGCCCGATAAACCGATGAGCCTGTCCGTGGTTCGTTTCTATGGGCGCGACACCCATACGGATAAGATCGTCAAATTCATGGAAGCAAGAGTCCCGCGCTGCCGCAATCTCGAGCGCAGACGCTGGCCGGTGGACCCCGGACATTGGATGCACGTGGTGGCGGCATGGCACGATCGCTGGTTCGGGGGCGGTGCTGTCTGGGTCAACGGCGATCGCAAGACACGCTTATGGCGGGATGACGAGGAGGTCGTGCGGCAGATCGAGCCGCTGTATGTCGAGTTCGGAGTCGATGACGGCGTAAAGGTCAAGAATGGTGAGCGGCCATTGATCGAAATTGACGAGATCGTTGGCTACGACGACTCGCTGGCAAGCGATGAAATTCAACAGGCGATGCAGCGCTGGAAAGGCCGCCTGGAACCCATCAAACTCTACATGACCCGGGTTGACTTCAAATGGTCGCTTCAGCGCCTGGACTTCACGCTTAACCCGCTCCTGCCCGAGGGGGCCGCGGCCGATGCGGCAACAGTGTTCCTGACCGATGCCGATGGAAAAGTGGTGCGCGGCCCGCTGGAAATGGAACGCCGTGCTGATAAAGAGGGCGGCCGCGGCAGTTTCTACTCACGCCTCAATGACGGCCAGGTATTGCCGTACGATGACTATGTCGTGAGCTTCCAGATCCATGATGATAAGGGGACAGCGGTAATCGAAGAAAGCCAGGCGTGGGAGTATAAGGAGGATCCCTGGCGCCATTGCCGCGCCGGGATTCTGGATTTTGTGCCCGAGCCGTGGACGCCGCTGAAAACGACCGCAGACGCAGTCGAAACGCGGATGACGCGATATGTATTGGGTGAAGACGGTCTGCCGCATGGCATCTTCGCGGACGGCGTGAATCTGCTGGCCGGCGCGGTGCGCCTCATCGAGGGCAAAGGCGCCCGGCTGAGCGGTAAAAAGACCGGTGACCTGACCACCAAAGAAACTCATGCCGAATGGGCCGCACGCTTTGAAGGCGACCGCTGCGACCTTGAGGTCAATTGTCGAACTGAGTATGACGGCATGCTCCGGTTCGAAATCGAGCTCCAGCCGAAAAGCACCTTGCGGCCGCTTCGCATGGAGTTTCCGCTCCATTCGTCTCTGGCTAAGCGTCTGCTTTACTATCCTATCGGCGCACGGGGTGTTTCCGCGCGTAATATTGAAGGGGATGACGATGCATTGCTGTTCGAATCACGTGTCCCGTCGGTTCCGTGGCGCGAGTTCAAGAAGCAGAAGCGGTCCAAACCGGATCTCACATGGGAGCAGTTCCGGCACGACTACCGCGCCAACCGCCGGGCATACGGGGCAATCGGACACCTGGACATAAACGACATGAACCGGGGTTTGTTCTGGTTCTGCGATAATCTTGCGGGTTGGCAACAGTCCAAGGAGGTCAGTGCGATCGAGGTCCGCCGTGAGAGCGAGCAGGTCATACTGGTTTTGAACCTGGTGGCGGAAGCTGTGGATTACAAGCCGGACCGGCCGATTGTTTTCGGGATTCTGCCGCATCCTGCGCGTCCTCATTCCCCGGACTATCGCTACTACGAGCGGGCGGAATCACCGCGCGATCCGGAGAGTGCCGTAATTTTCGACGCCTTTCGGCCGTGGCCGATGAATCCAAAGGCCGGATCGATGCAATTGTTCCCGGCGACGGATCCGAAAAACCCGAAGGCCGGGGCAAGCTGGGAGTATGCCGAGAGTTGTATCCCGAGCATGAAAGCGGCCATGCCACGCGGTTATCGGACGATGTACCTTTCGAAGAAGTGGTTCAGTTGCCGGGCCGGCGCTTTTGACGGCTGGGAATGGCGCAGCGGAAAGTCGGGCGGCGTCTCGCTGACTCCGTCGTTTGTGAACTACCTGTGCTGGGAGATGAACGAGTGGATCGGCCGCGGGATCTGGACGGCGATCTACCTCGACGAGTGCTACGAGGAGAAGATCCACAACCTGGCGTCCGGCATGTCGGTCCGTCTGCCGGACGGCACCCATCAGCCCGGCACGGACAACTTCCAGTTCAGGGAGTTGATGAAGCGCTGGCGCAACATCTTTCATGCCCACGATAAGAAGGCGATGTTTATCGCGCACCATACGCGATCCTGGCAATACCCCGGGCTGGTGTTTGCGGATGCCTGCCTTGACGGTGAGAATACCCCGATTGTCAGTCTGAATTCCCGTGACTGGATTGACAGCACGTCCAAGGCACGGTTTGAAGTGATTCAGAATTCACGCCTGTGGGGCACCTCGTCTTTCTACATGCCGTTCATCTCTGAAGGCGGCTTCGGTGACAAGGGCAGGGACCAGTTCCCCAAATGGCAATGGCGAATGGCGCGGCAGGCACAGAGCCAGTTTGCGCACTACGAAGTGGCCACGGTGTATGAAGGCCAGGGAAGCTGGGTATATAACCGCTACTGGGATGACCTGGAGACGTGGGGAGCACTGGATCCCCAGGTCGCGTTTCATCCTTACTGGGACAACGAACGGTTTGTCGACTATGACGATGCGGAAGGCGCCGAGCTCGTGTCATTATACAGGCAGTCGGGGAAGGTGCTCCTGATTGGTTCAAACCGGCAGAAGGAAGAGGTCTTTCTGCGAATCAAACTGGATGTTGACGCGCTCGGTCTGGAAGAACCGCTTGAAGTTCAGGCGCTTGACAGCAGCTATTCGCCGCCGGCAGGGGAAGATTATGTCAAAGGCAGCACGAAGAAACAGGTTGAAGCTGCCATGGACAAGCCGGTATCGGACATCCTGAGTTCCGAAAATGACGTTTTCGGGGTCGGCGGCGACAGTATCGACGATTTTCTGCTGGATGAGAATCAGCGTGCAGAAAAAGAAGCTGCCCGCACAGCCGTCAGGATTGAAGACGGAAATGTCCTGGTTCTGCCCATCCGCCCCCGCGACTTCAGAATGGTGACGCTGGAATAACTGCGTTAACAGAGACTTCCGCGCTTAATCGGAACGATGTACTTACCCGATGCAGCGAAGCCCGCGTGCAGAGCTGCGGTAATCATGTCGATCGTGAACGGGAGCCGATGCTGACGGTGGCAGGCAACAAAGCGGCGCAAAAGATGTTTACGGACTTTTTGCATGGCGCACCATGTCATTCTAAGAAGACGATGAACTCAACACATGGACTGAAGGGAAAGAACAGACGACTGACTACGGACTATGGACTACGGACAGAAGGGAAGGCTCTCACGGAGGAAAGCATTGCGTTCATTGGCTTGATCCGGCAACAGAAATTCATTAGTTTTCAGTAATGGCAAATAGGAACTGTATGAGAGAAAAGAAGTATCTGATCTCGGCTGGCATTCTGACATTGGCTATTCTCCTTACCGGATTTCAGGCCGAAGCGGGCGAAGGGTTGACACTTGGAGAAGCCTTAAGGATTTCTCTGGCGAACAATCCTTCAATGCAGATTAAGCAGAGAGAAATCGATTTCTACACGGGAATACACCGATCCTCAAAGGGTAAATTCGACTGGCAACTCAAGACTTCACTTAATAGCTTTCAGCCGGATTTGACATCGCCAGTCCGGTTCCGCTACATTTCCACCGTGAAAGCGCCCCTTCAGACCGGTTTCAGCGGGCGCGTGCCCGTGCCGCCTGAAAAGCGATTTCTTATCAATTATTATGGACTGATATTTAGGAAGGGGGGGGCATTATGCCGTCAGACAGAGATTTGCTCATGGGGCTGGACCTGAGCACACAGGGGCTGAAAGCCGTCGTCATCGATGCTGATCTTTCAACCGTTTACGAAGAAACCGTCAACTTCGATGCCGATCTGCCCGAATTCGGCACCGAGGGGGGAGCGGTAAAACATCCCGACGGCTTCACCGTAACCTCTCCGGCCGTCATGTGGGTTGCCGCTTTCGATATTCTTCTTGAAAGGATGAAGAAAGACGCCGTCGACCTGCCCCGCATACGGGCTGTCTCCGGGTCGGGACAACAGCACGGCAGTGTGTGGCTGAAGAACGGCGCCCTTGATATACTCCGGAATCTGAACCCGGCAAGCAATCTGAGGGACCAGATGGAAGACGCGTTCTCGATAAAGGATTCGCCGATCTGGATGGACGCGAGCACGACGGAAGAATGCCGTAAACTCGAAGAATCCCTCGGCGGTCCGCAGGCTCTGGCCGATCTTACCGGTTCAAGGGCCTATGAACGCTTTACCGGCAACCAGATTGCCAAAATATACCGGCGGAACCCGGAAGCATATGAAACCACGGAACGAATAGCCCTTGTCAGTTCTTTTGCCGCTTCACTGCTCACGGGCGATTACGCTCCGATTGACTCAAGCGACGGTTCCGGAATGAACCTGATGGACCTGCGGGCAAGGACCTGGTCTCAGGAAGCCCTGAAGGTCACGGCGCCCGACCTCGAAGCAAGGCTCGGTGAAATTGTTCCCGGACACACCGTGACGGGTACCTTGCATTCCTATTACAGTAAACGCTACGGGTTCGCGGAGGATTGCGCGGTTGTCGCTTTCTCCGGAGACAACCCGAACAGTCTCGCCGGTCTCCGTCTCCAGGAACCGGGAGACCTGGCCTTGAGCATGGGCACCAGCGATACCATGTTCGGCTCGACCAGGACTCCGAAACCTTCCGGTGATGAGGGGCACGTTTTTGCCAACCCGGTTGACCCCGACGGCTACATGGTCATGATCGTTCGTCAAAACGGTTCTCTTACGCGAGAGAGGATCAGGGACGCGTCCGCCTCGGGTTCATGGGACAGGTTCAGCAAGGCCCTGTCGTCAACTCCGCCGGGCAACAGCGGAAATATCGGTTTCTACCTGGATGAACCGGAAATAACCCCTCCGACGCAGAACACAGGAACCTTCCGTTACGGACCGGACGGGAAACCCCGCGACTCTTTCGAAGATAACGTGGAAGTACGCGCCGTGGTTGAACAGCAGATGCTCTCAATGCGGTTTCACGGTGGAAAAACAGGTCTGTCCCCCGGCGCCCTGCTGGCTACCGGCGGGGCCTCGGCCAACAGGGCGATAGTGCGGGTAATAGCGGACGTGTTCGGGGTGCCGGTGAGCGTCGGGGAATGCCCTGACTCCGCATCTCTCGGCGCCGCGTACCGGGCCTTTCACGGGTGGAAGTGCGCAAAGTACGGTAAATTTATTCCTTTCGCGGCCGCTCTGCCGGGCATAACGGGCAGGTCCGAGGTGTTCCGGCCGGATACCGGGGCTCACGCCGTTTACACGGATATGCTTAAGAAATACGGCGAACTCGAAGAAACCCTGGTAAAATAGTTCTTTGGTGATGTAAACGAGATTCAGAAGGGAAGGGAAGAGTAATGGAGACAGTGGAATTTAACGGTTGGACGGACAATATTCGCCTGGCGAACAAAAAGGTCGAACTCATAATCACCCGTAACGTGGGGCCTCGCGTAATTCGGTTTGGATACATCGGAGAAAAAAACGTTTTGGGAGAAATACCGGGACAGCAGGGCGGCATGGGGGAAGACGAATGGATGATAAGGGGAGGGCATCGTCTCTGGATCGCGCCGGAAGAAAAACCGAAATCGTATGAACTCGACAATACACCGATTGAAGCCGAAGAAATACCCGGGGGAGTGAAAACTGTTCAGCCGCCCGGCCCGATCACGGGCATCGTCAAGAGCATGGAAATAGCCCTTGCCCCGGATTCAAACGTCGTTACGGTCGACCATATTCTTACCAACAATGGAGAAGGGGCTGTTGAACCGGCTCCCTGGGCCCTGTCGGTCATGTGCCTGAACGGAACAGCCGTAATCCCACTGCCCCATAAAATACCTCACACCGAACGCCTGACCCACAACCAGGAATGGAGCCTGTGGGGATACACCGATTTCAGCGATCCCAGGTGGACCATAGGAAGAAGATACGTTACCTTCCGGCAGGATCCATACCGGGGGCCGAACAAGCTCGGAATCGCGCACTCCGAAGGCTGGGCGGGATACTACACTGACGGCTTCCTCTTCATAAAGCGTTTCGCGAGAGAAAAGGATGCTTCATACCCGGACGGCGGGGTGAATTTCGAAACCTTCGCCAACGAAGAATTCCTGGAGATGGAAAGCATCGGAAGTCTCGTAACACTGAAGCCGGGCGAATCCGCCCGTCACAGGGAAACCTGGTCACTGCACAGGGACGTTCCCGAGTGGAAAAGCGAAGATGACATAGATCGGGACATCAAGCCGCTCGCGCGGTGATGACGCAAGCAGTGTTGCCTGTCAGATCCAACCTTGTTCCTCTTTCGTACCTTTCGCGTATTTCGTAGTTTCAGGCGTCTTTCTTATCACTCCCCGAGCATCGCAAGGAATTCCTTCTCAGAAAGAACCTGCACCCCAAGCCTGCGGGCTTTTTCCAGCTTGGAACCGGGGTCGCTCCCCGCCACGACAAACGAAGTCTTTCCGGAAACGGATGAAGATACCTTCCCGCCGAAGTCCCTGATTTTTTTCGCCGCCTCCTCCCTCGTACACGAATCGAGAGCGCCCGTCAGCACAAAAGTCCTGCCATCCAGCCGGTTGTCATTCCGCCCGGATGGAGAGGAAGCCCGCATGTTCACCCCTGCCTTTTTCAGCTTTTTCATGATTTTCCCGTTACGTTCAGACGAGAAAAACTCCGTTATACTCCCGGCAGCAACGGGACCCACATCGGGCACGGCTTCAAGTTGGGCCTTATCCGCGTTCATCAATGAATCGATATCCTGAAATCGATCCTCAAGGGCGCGGGCGGCTCCTACACCGACGTGCCTTATTCCCAACGCCGCGATAACGCGGCGGAATTCCCTGTGCCGGCTGTCGTCTATCTGCTTCAGCAGATTGCCGGCTGATTTCTCCGCCATGCGTTCAAGACCCGCAACCTTCTCAACACTCAGGCCGTACAGGTCGGACGGATCCCGCACAAGCTCTTCATCGACAAGCTTCTCCACCAGGGAACGACCCAGACCCTCTATGTCCATGGCGCTTCGGGAAGCAAAGTGAAAAATCCATCGCTTGATCTGGGCGGGACACTGAAGATTCTCGCAACGGAGCGCCACTTCGCCTTCCCTCTGTTCAACCGGCTTGCCGCATACGGGGCACTTCTTCGGCATCTTGAACCGCTTTTCAGTTCCTTTCCGCGCCTCTTTCTCCACGCCGGTAACCGCCGGTATCACGTCACCCGCCTTCTCCACGGAAACCAGGTCGCCGATCCGAATATCCTTGCGGCTTATTTCATCAGCGTTATGCAGGGTGGCCCTGCTCACGGTAGATCCAGCCACTGTAACGGGCTCAAGTTCCGCGACCGGAGTCAGCACTCCGGTCCGGCCCACCTGTACAAGTATGTTCCGTACGCGGCTTTTAGCCGCTTCAGGTTCATACTTGTAGGCAACCGCCCATCGCGGGCTTTTGGCCGTGGCGCCCAGAAGTTCGTAAAGATCACGTTCGTTTACTTTGACCACCGCCCCGTCGGTCTCAAACCCGTACTTGTGCCGTACTTTTTCGAGTTCATCTATCGCTTCAAGTACTTTGCGGATGTTCTCGCACTTCCAGTACGCGGGAACAGTCGGCAGTCCCGCCTCCCGCAGGGTTTTGATAAGATATTCATGAGTCCGCGGACCGGCTTCGGAAATTTCACCCAGCGCGTAGACCACGGCATCAAGCGGCCGCTTCGCGACCTCCGCCGGATCCAGAAGCTTGAGCGAGCCGGCCGCCGCGTTCCTGGGATTGGCAAAAACATTCAGTCCCCGCGACGTTCTATCAGTGTTTACCTTCACAAAACCTTCCTTCAGCATGAAAACCTCTCCCCTGACTTCCAGAAGGCCGGGAGGCGATCCCTCGTATGTCAGCCTCAAAGGTATTGAACGAACCGTGCGAAGGTTATTGGTAATGTCATCGCCCGTCGTGCCATCCCCCCTCGTACTGCCCGTGGTCAGACTTCCTTTTTCGTATCTCAGGGATACCGCTACACCGTCTATTTTGGGCTCAACGATATAGGAACAGGACGAATCACCCGCCAGCTTCCGCACACGTCTGTCAAAGTCCTCCAGCTCTTCTTTCCGATAAGTATTGTCCAGGCTCATCATCGGCGGGCTGTGCCTCACCGGCGCAAATACTTCAAGCGGCCTGCCCCCGACTCTGAGGGTAGGGGAATCCGGGGCAACCAGGTCGGGAAATTCTTTTTCAATCGCACAAAGTTCGGAATATAGACGGTCGTATTGCCTGTCCGATATCTCCGGGCTGGCGAGCACGTAATAGAGGTAATCGTGGCGATTGATCTCGGCACAAAGCCGAGCGGCACGGTCAGCGGCGTCTTTTCTACGCATAGAGCGTTTTATCCCAGCAACTTATAGGCCAGCACGATCCACCACAGCACCATCAGGGACCATGCCGTAAACTGCACAACGCCGGGAACCCTTTTAGAAGGAGAAGCGTCATCGGATGATCGCTTTGATCCAACGGCCTGCTTTCTGGTTTTCGTCGTGCTCTTCGTGGTGCTCTTTCCCGAAACAGGACTTATGGTACTGTCCGCCCCCGATCCGTGGCCGGCTAAAAGTATCCGGCCCGCGGACACTTTCCTGAAATCGGCTATGGCCTCCTGCCAGTCACTGTACCTGTCCTCCTTTTTCTTCATCATCAGGTTGGTAATCAACTGCGCAAGACCTATGGATATCGACGGCTCAATTTCCCGCGGATTAACCAGATGGCCTTCTATCTGCAGGTCAACAACCCTGTCGGGGCTGGAGTCGCCGAAGGGTAGTTTTCCGGTAACCATGTGATAAAGAGTGGCCCCCATCGAATACATATCGGACGTAACGTCCAGATCTGTGTCACACCCTGCCTGTTCGGGGGACATATAATTCGGAGTGCCTTCCAGACGCCTGGGCTCTTCTCCCGTGGTCTTTGCGTGTTTTACGATCTTGGCAAGCCCGAGGTCTGCCAGCTTCACCGTACCGTCCTTGTCCAGCATAATGTTGTCGGGCTTGATGTCCCTGTGTATGATCCCGACGTCCTCCCAGGCCCTGTGAAGCGCGTCGGCCACGTCTTTGGCTATTTTAAGGGCTTTCTTAGCGCTGAGCCTGCTCTGGCGGGAGAGCATCTGGGATACCGTGGGACCGTCGACGTACTCCATGACAAAATAGTGAGTACCATCCTGGTTGCCCACGTCGTAGACCTGCACGATATTGGGGTGTTTGAGCCTGGCCGCGGAACGCGCTTCGGCGATAAAGTCTTTGACCTCTTCGGGTTTCGCGGCGCATTCCGGTTTGAGGATCTTAACGGCGGTCATGCGCCCCAGCGAAACCTGGTAGGCTTTCCAAACGGCAGCGGTAGCGCCTTCGCCGATTTTATCGTGGATATCGAATCCGGGGATCCTCATAGAGCGGCCCTTATAGCACAGGGGGGCGAAACGGGCAAGTGTATTTTCCCTTGTCTTACGCTCGAAACCGGTGTAGGGGTGCTCATGCTATGAGCCGCAAACTCTACCCCCTGCTGTTCGGACCCGTCTACAAAGATTACATCTGGGGCGGCGACCGCATACCCCGGCTTTTTAACCGCGAACCTCAAAACGGCGTATGCGCCGAGTCATGGGAAATCTCCGATCGTGGAGAAGGCATGAGCGTAGTAACCAACGGCGCCCTGGCGGGCACATCACTCGCGGAGCTTGTAAAGAACTCCGCCGAGGATCTGCTGGGCCGGTCATACGCAGGGACAACGGTATTTCCTCTTTTGATCAAAATAATCGACGCAAAGGAACAATTAAGCGTGCAGGTTCATCCAGATGATGACAGCGCACGACGGGCGGGAGGAGAAGCGAAGACGGAAATGTGGTACGTCCTGGACGCGGAACCGCATGCCGCGATCTACGCGGGCCTTAAACCGGGGACATCGCCGGAAACATTCAAGGCGGCCCTGAAATCAGAACATCTGGAAAAAGTGCTGAACACAATCAAGCCCCGCCGCGGTACCGCCGTTTACGTTCCGGGCGGGAGGGTTCATGCCATAGGTTCGGGACTTCTTCTGCTCGAAGTTCAGCAGAATTCCAACACTACCTACCGCGTTTACGACTGGGGCCGGGTGGGTAAAGACGGAAAACCGAGAGAACTCCACGTTGATAAAGCCATGAGCGTAATCAACTGGCGGGATTCCGAACCCATCACGGTTGAACCGCGGGGGATGGAAGCGGAAAACGGAGTGCAAAGGCGGGAAATCCTTAAATGCCCCTATTTCCGCGTCACGCGTTCCACCACTGGCAAAGCAACGGAAATCCGGAATTCTTGCCAAAGTTTCAGCATTCTGTTCCAGCTTGAGGGAAATCTGGAGATCCGTAACGGGGGAAACGCGGAAAATATCGGTCCCGGCACCTCCTGTTTGATTCCAGCATCGGTTGAGTCCTGTTCCCTCGTCCCCTCCGGCAGTACGGCCTCTTTCTTGAATATCACGCCGGCTGTTCAGCCTTCCTTCAGCGGAACGAACGCCGCCTGACTGTAGACCGGACCTTCTGGCGTAAGAACGCTTTCCACGAGTTTAACGCCGCTGACCCGGAATGTGCCGAAGTCTTCTTCCTCGAATCGGTGGATTGCTGTTGCCAGTTCGCGCGCATTACGCCCGGACTTGACTCTGGCCAGCGTCAGGTGCGGAACATAATCCCTTTTGTCGACACTCAGGCCTTCCTCTACGAGCTGGCCCGTCAAACGGCCCTGCAGATTCTTCAGAATCCCGTTTCCGTCCTCGATACCGGCCCGGATTATCCGTGGCCTCCCTTTCCGCCCGAAATAACCGATTCCCTTTACCCGGCACACAAACGGTCCCGTGCCTGAAACAGAGGTTCTGATTCTTTTGGTTATACCATCGACGCTATCCCGATCGATTTCTCCAAGGAAAACCAGAGTGAGATGCAGATTTCCGGAAGGGATCCAGCGGAGAGACGCGCCGCAGTCCGAAAGACCGCGCTGAACAGCTTCCAGGTTGCCGCGCACCTTATCGTTTATGTCTACTGCCGCGAACGTACGCATGGGTATGCAAGAACTACAACTCGTAAAGGGTACGATCCCTTGCCGGTTCCCGGGGTTTTCCGGCGGGGCCGCCTTTTTTGCCCGGAAATTCAAAGGGCTCTTCTTCTTCCATGAGATCGCCCATTTCTTCCTCTATGCGCTCGGGGTCCTCACCGCTCTCCATCCGCCCGACCGCTTCCTCCATGCTCTTGCCGTACTTGATCCCCGTCATGTCGGAAAGTTTTCGCATAAGGCCGGCGGCCTGCCGCGGATCGTTTTCGTCTATGTTTTCAGCTTCGCCCGCGAGTTTTGTAATAGCTTCTTCCATTTTTCCTTCATCTACCGGCAGATCTTCTCCCGATTCCCCGCCCTTGCCGCTGGAGGCGGAAAACAGCGAAACGCGGCGCTCGAGACGTTTCTTTTTACAGCGCGGGCACATGGGCCTTTTGGTTGTATTGACCGATTTTGAAAAGAAATTAAAAATCATGTGACACGAAGGGCAGTAAAACTCGTAAATAGGCACACTTTCCTCCTTGTTTTCTTTACCTGGTAAACTACGAAACACGCGAAAAAAACGAAAGCAGATATTTGTATCAGCACATTCAGCCTTTAACGAACAAGTGCTGTTTTCGGGGGCAATGGGTCTTTAAGCGGGTCAGGCGGTGCTTCTGCCGCGGGGACGCGTAAGCAGAAGTACCGGCTTCCTCGGAGCCGCGCATGGGGCCATGCGCGGCGAGAATGAGCGCAAAGACCCATTGCCCCCGAAAACAGCAGTTCGCGACTCTTCGCTATCCGGGTCCTGCCGGACAACCAGGCAATGGTCGGTGGTCAAATTGTGGTTTTTTCATGTTTTTTCACTACGGATTCAACCAGGTCGGCAAGGCGATCCGCCGAGCCCCCCGCGGCCAGAGATCGTCCCGCCTCGCTCATTTTCCGTCTCTTTTCAGGGTCATCGATCATCCCGCGCATGTATTTCGCGAAACCTGCCGGTGTCAGGTCCTTCTCCTCCTGAACCTCCGCGCACCCGGCCGCTCTCATGGCCCTCGCGTTGGCCCTCTGATGATCGCGCGGCGCCGAAGACAACGGGACCAGCAGGGCGGGCACACCGAAAGCAGCCAGCTCACAACATGTTCCCGCTCCGGCACGCGCCACCGCGAAATCCGAACAGCCGTAAGCCCTGTCCATTTCCTTCAGGAAATCCGCCGTAACATGCTCGACGGCCGAGCGCTCGTAAACACGGCGCACAGCGCCTTCATCGGCCACGCCGGTAACATGAATTACCCTCAGCCTTACTCCCGACCCGCATAACGTCCGAACGGCATCCGGAACCACCCGGTTCAGGCACATTGCTCCCTGGCTTCCGCCCAGGACAAGGAGAGTAAAATCGCCGGGGCCGAACAGGGGTTCCCGGGGATTCTCCATTTCCTTTCGCAAGGGAAATCCCACGGGCTTTATGACCGAATGATCAAAATACCTTGCCGCTGTATCAAATGTGGTTCCTATTGCCGCAGCGTAACGTGACAGGAAAGAGTTCGCCCGCCCCGGTACAGCGTTCCCTTCATGAAGAACAAGCGGAATACCCAGACTTCGCGCGGCCAGCGCCGGCGGTGCCGCAGAGTAGCTTCCCATGCCCAGCAGTACTTGAGGACGGTCCCTGCCCAGGAGCCGCCTGCACTGATACCACGCCTTAAGCAGAACCCAGATCGAATACAAACCGTAAAGGGAAAGCCGGCCCGGAAAACCGACCGCTCTCACGCGCCGGACAGAGCCCCGCCACGCGCCGGCGGAGACTGTTTCGATATTCCGGCCGCCCAGCCACAGGGTCACAGTGTGACCCCGTTCCCTGAGAGCTTCGGCAACGGCTATTCCCGGAAATACATGCCCGCCCGTGCCCCCGCAGGCAATCGCAATTTTAATGCCTTTGTCCACTGTCATGTTCAAGGCGGAGAATACACGCCAGACGGCAGAACTTCCAGCACTCGTTCATGTTTCCGGAAACCACCCCCCGATGACCCTCCTTCGCCCCCTGAAACCATGGCTGCGGAGGGCAAGCCAATCAAAACTTGCGCGACGGGTAACTGTCTGCTATGGATGCGGACATGAAATTCTCAGTATTTCTGCTCACAATGGCTTTCCCGGCTTTCCTTGTCGCCGGATGCGTTACAACACAGGACCGGCACCGCAGGGACCTGGTCAAGATATACAACGATCTTAACAATCTGGACACAAGAGTCCATCGGTTGGAAGAACAGCTTGACGATATCAACGAAGCACAGCAGAGAATTTTTACCGATCTCGATTCCCTCCGTCAGGATGTCGGCCGTGAAAACGCCGCGTTGGCCAAAAGGCTGGACAAAGCCGAAGAAGATCTGGCAGGAGCCGAAATTGCGCGCCGTAAGATAGCCGACCAGGTGATAACAGAATTGAGCGGGAACATTTCAGCCATGATGAAGACCCATCTTGCCGCGGGAGGCGGGCGCGTGAAACGCGGACGCGAACACGTTGTAAGAAAAGGAGAAACCCTTTCCGAAATAGCCAAAGCTTACGGAGTCACGGTAAAGGTCATTGTCGAAGCAAACAACCTGTCCGACCCCGACTCCATCCGGAATGGCCGGAAACTTTTTATTCCGGAATAGCAAGCCGCAGGACAGAGGGGACTGCGGAACCGGCCGGTTCAATCGACAGCTTCAGCACGGCGTACGCGCGCCTGTCGCCTGCAATCTCCCCGTTCGTTTCACGGTCAACGGCACCGGATTCAGGCGGGCCGGCTTCCGGACTGACCGCCGCCTCGCTCCGTGACGACTGTATATCGGACAGTGCTTTGCGGAGTTTTTCATTTTCCACCTTGATCATTTCCACCACGTCTGAAATCCGGCTCAGTTTCCGGTCGTAAGTTGCCGATTTGACACCCATTTCGGATTTAATCCGAGAGACGGCTTCTTTGTTCCGTGACAGTGTGTCTCTCAGGCCGCCCGTATCATTACCGAAACGCTGTATGGCGTGTTGTGTCTGTTCCCGCAGTATTAATGATTCTTCCTTCATGCGCGCAACATCATTCTGCATGTCCTGCATGTCCGCCTCGAAATGCGACAGCAGGAAAAAACCCGCCGCGCCGGCCCCCGCTATGGCGATCAACATAACGACGGCAAAAAACACGGTCATGCCGAGCATACGCTTCCGCGCCTCCCGCCGCTGTGATTCCAGAAATTCCTCAAATGCCCTCAGAACCGGAAGGGATTCCCCGGCTTCGCCCGGAAGCATTTCGCCGGCCTGTTTGAGAAACTGATCCTTATCCCGGGCCGCCGGCAAGGAGTCGTAGTATTCGACGTTCCCTTTGCCCGGTTCTGTCCCGTTTACGGAATGCAGGACCAGTCGTGACTTAAGTGTTTTTGGCGGAGTTTCCATATCGAACAAAAAAGCCCGGACGGATAAATCTTCTATTTCAACTTCATCCAGGGCCTGGGTCTGAAGGTGGACTTGGGAGGCGGTGAATTGTCATCCGGCGCGTCAGGAGGAGCCCCCGCTTCAGGGGTGTCGTCAGAGTCGTCGTCTTCGCGCGATTGCTTGTCCGCTTCCCGTTTCTGCTTCCACGCGCTCAGCTCCTCTTCGGCTTCGCGCTCCAACGCGGGAAGGGACACATTGCGCTGTTCGGCGTCTGCGTCCTCGCCCTTTTCCTCCGCGGCTCCCCTTCGCGAAAAGGAGCCCCTCATTTGCTGTACCTTCAGTGTCTTTTTCTGTTGAAGCAATTCCCTTTGCGCCTGCTCAAGTTTGCTTGAGGCGGATCTCCAATCCCTTTGAAGCTGTTCTATGCGGCGAGTGAGAACCTGTTCCTTGTTCTTCCAGCGAGCAGATTCATCCTCGTGCATTTTCTTCTGTTGAGCCAGAAGCTGATCCTTATGCCGGATGTCGCCCGACTTGTCCTGGACCTCCTTCTTCTGCTGAAGAAGCTCCAGTTCTTTTTTGCGTCTCAGTTCGCGTTCTTCATCGTAAAATTTCTTCTGCTGTTCGAACCGAACGGAAATGGTGTCCTTTTCCTGCTGAAGCTGTTCCAGGTTCTGACGGAGGTCTTCCATTTTAAGACGATTCTGTTCCTGTTCGTCTTCATACTGCATACGCGCCTGTTCCAGTTCCTGCACCGCTTTGTCCAACTGGTCCGCAAGTGAATTCTGCTCGTGCTGCATTTGCTCCAGGCGCAGTTCAAGTTCTTCTTCCCTCTGCTGAGCGCTCACCTTTTCGTCTTCACGCTGGGACTTCTGCTGTTCAAGTTCCTCACGTGTCTCTTCCAGGGTCTTGGTGACCCGCGCGGTTTCCTCCTGCGACTGCGCGAGCTGGGACATGAGCTCTTCCTGATCGTGCTGGCTCTGCGCCTGGCTTTCCTCGAGCATTTCCCGTTCGTGTTCGAGTTCCTGCTGGAGGTTGTTGAACTGGTCCTGCAGATTTTCATAAGAGCGCTGTTGCTCTTCGAGGGCCTGTTCAACGCTTCTGCGTTTCGCTGTCTCTTCTTCTATCGTTCGGAGATGGTCCTGGATCTGCGCCTCAAGTTCCCCGGACTTCTGCTCCACCGCCTGAATACGTTTGCGGGCTTCTTCCAGCTCCGTCTCCCTGGCCCGCCGATTCTTCTGCTCCTCCTGGAAAAACTTTTTCTGACGCTCGATCTCGCTGTCCCTCTGCTGGATCAGACCCTTCTGGCCCTCGGCGGTCTTTTCGCTCTGTTCCAGTTTCCGGCTTACCTCCCTGTACTTCTCCTGCAGTTCCGTCATGGACTGCTCGAATTCTTCCTCGCGACGGTCCAGAAGTTCCTGGCCGGACTGATAAAGTTTCTGTAATTCCGACAGTTCGCTGTCCTTGTTTTTCAGCGTGGTTCTTGTTTCTTCAAGCTGTTCGCTTCGTTCGTTCAGCTCCTTTTCAAGCTCAGCGTACCGCGCGCGCATTTCTTCCAGTTCGCTGTTCGCACGCTCGTCCCTGGCCGATAAATCGCTCCTCAGCGACTCAATTGTTTCCCTGTGGCGGGCAACTTCTTCGTTGGCGTGTTTTACAGTGGAATCCGCCGTATCCAGACGGCTGGTGAGCTGTTCGATGCGCCGGCTGAGGGACTGTTCCCGGTCCTTCGTATTCTTTTCGTAATCCAGGTGAAGCGTTTTCTGGTCCTGCAGGGCGGCCTGTGCGCTGTTCAACTGCTCCCTGATCTGCTCGGTCTCCTCGCTCATGCGGCCCATTTCTTCGCGAAGCGCGTTTTCCCGGTCCTCGGCCTCCTTTTCGGCGGATCTGTAGGCTGTAGTCAGGTCCGCGAGTTCGCCTCTTGTTTCCTCGAGAGTAGAAGCGTATTCGTTGGCCTGGTTCTGAACGATTTCGATCTGCTCTTCCAGGTAGGTTTTGTCTTTCCGAAGCCTTTCTATTTCGTCGTTAAGGTTCTGTTCCTTCTGCCTGGATTCCCACTCCACCTGGTCTGCCTTGCCGGTCGCCGTCGAATACTGGTCCTGCAGCTCGTCAACCCGGGCGCTCAATTCGTTCTCATGCTGTCTCGCTTCCTCAAGCATGCTGGTGTACGTCGCTTCCTGGGTCTGAAACTCCTCGGTTCGCTGTTTGAGATCCTCAAGCGCGTCGTCACGTTCTTTGCTTACCTGCTCCAGCTTCAGCTCTGCTTCTCCCGCCTTTCGCGTCAGCTTCCGGCACTCATCCTGGATCTGGTCCATGCGCTGGGACAGTTCCCTGTCGCTCCTCTGACTCCTGTCTCTGAGCTCCGCGGCGAAGCTCTTTTCCTGTTCAAGTTCTCGCTCCAACTGCGTTACACGGCCGAGGTACTTGTCCTTCTCGGCGGTTAGTTCGTCAATACGCCTCTTGGCTTCCTGCAGTTTGCCTTCCCGGTCCTTGACAACCTGTTCTTTCTCCGTACGGGAGCTCTGAAGTTCGGATTCAAGCTGTTGGGCGCGCTGGAGGGATGCCTTCCGCTGTTCAAATATTGACTTCTGCGCGCCAAGATCGGCGCCAAGGAGGGATTTTAACTGGCCCATACGGTGCTCGTGATTTGTTTCAGCCCGCTCGAAGGCCCCGCGCACAGACTCGAAAAACGATTTTTCGTCAGTCAGTTCCTTCTGTATATTGTCGGTTTCTTCGACCAGTATCTGCTTGTATTCCTCGATCTGATCCTTGAGCTGTGCCTTCTCCGATTCCAGGCGGGAGCAGATATCGGAAAATTTCTTTTTTTGCGACTGCACGCGGCCGCGGATCCGGCTCAGCCCTTCCCGTGCCGAAATGACCGCATTCTTCAAACGTGTAACCTGCTCACTTCTGACTTCAGCCTGCTTCAGTTTTTGCCTCAAAGACGCAATGAGAGAGATGTTCCCGGAAACTGTTTCTGCGGCGGCGGCGGCGAAACCGGCCAGACCGTCAACACGGCCGGCAACTGCCCGCTTCATCTCGTCCATCCTGGAACCTATCTCGGCATGCAGGCGTTTTTCGTCGGCGAGGGCCCGCTGTACTTCATTCAGTCTTGCCGACGCCGCCATGGAGTCCTGTTCCAGGGCGCGCACCTTCGACTGGAGCGTCTGTTCTCCCGCACGGGCCTTCTCAGCAGTCTGTTTCTTTTCTTCCTCCGCCTGCTGAAGCTTCTTCCGGCTCGCAGACAGATCCCCGGCGGCCGATTCCGCCTTGGCTTCCAGTTCTTCGATACGTTCGGTTAGATCGCGCTCTCTTTCAGACACACGCTTCTGTACTTCTCCGTGTGTTCCCCGCAATTCCTTTATCGTGGAAGCGGAAACTTCGAGCTTCCTTGCCGTATCGGTCCGATGCTCTTCGTGTTCGCGTACCTTCTGCTGAAGTTGTGCCCTGGTTTCTTTCAGTTCATCCGCCGTTTTCCGCGTCTGCTCTTCCAGTTCATCAGCGCGGGCAATAATCTCACGCTCTTTCTCCGCGAACTGCTTTTTCAGTTCGGTCGACCGCGCCTTTTCGCGTTCGAGTGCGGCTTTCGCGTCGTCGAGTTCTGATTTCAGACGGGCTTCCCTGGAGCCATGATCTTCGACGGCCGCGCGGGTACCGGCGAGCTTACCCTTTGTATCCTCGACATGTTCGGCTGTGCTCCTGGCCTTTGCTTCGAGCTCGACCACGCGCTTTTTCAATTCGGTTTCGTTGTTCGCGTGCAGTTCCTGGAGTCTGCCGGCCGTCTCCCGTGCCTTTTTCAGTTCAGCGCTTGTTTCCTGAATCTGTTGTTTAAGCGTTTCTTCCCTTTGCGCCGCTTCCGTCTTCATCTTGCCCGACGCGGCCTTCCGGGACTCAAGCTCCTTCCGGGTCCGTTCCAGTTCTCCCTGTCTCTGATCGGACAATTTCTGCAAGTCCGTAATCTTTTTCCTGAGCTCCTTTTCTGCCCCTGTTACGCCCGAACCGCTCGCCCGCTCGCCCTGGACCCAGTCAATCTGTTCTTTCTGTCCGGTCTTCCTGATGCTTTCGAGCTGCTTCTTTGCCTTGTTGAAGCTCTCTTCAAGGGCCTTTTTGTCCTTTTCCAGGCCGGCAATCCTGTCTTTGAAATCCTTCTCTGAAGGGCCTCCCTGCTTCGCCCTTTCCCTCGATATCCGTTCTGCCGCGGCGGCGGCGTATCTGTTGAGTTGTTCAAGCTTGTCAAGGAGCCTGGATTCCCGCGACAGCCTCAAGGTTTCAGAGTCTTTTACTTTTTTCCGAAGCTGTTTAATTTCTCCGGTCTCCCGGGTTTCAGCCTTCGGCCTGCGGCCGAGAATGTCGTTTTTCTTCTGACCCACGGTGGTGGCATTCTTAGTGCGCAGATCAGTCAATTTGGTGGATTCAACGATACTTCCATCCTGCAGTAGATCCGAGAGGGATTGCAGGTTCAGCGGCCCGTAGGTGTTTCCGTCAATGAACTCCACCATCCAGTGCATTTCAAGTTCGGGAACCGATTCGGCGGGCATCCATTTGGTTTTATCGCTGGATACGGAGTTGCCGGGCGCGATTCGTCCGTCCCTGGACCATTCGCGCAGTCCGTCAATGTCTACCGGCCCGTAGACTGAACCGTCGTCGATCTTAAGATACCATTTTCTGTTTTGACCGGCGGCGTTTCCGGAATCCGGCTTATCGGAGGAATCAGGCATAATTCACGCTCTTGTTGGCTGTACTCACTTAAGGCCGTGCCGAGGCCTCTGTTTATCCGCAATCCGACGTATCGTATACAGTCGGCACGATAATGAAAGACGTGGAGGCGACTGTCAAGCTGTATTCATCCTGTTGAATCGGCGGCGGGGCCTGGGTTTCGGCGGAGGGGAGGGGATCACATAAACGCCTTCCTCGCCCAGTTCGTGTTCCAGTTTTTCAAGAAATTCCTCGTCGGCAAGGGCCCTGAGCGATTCCCCGGCTTCCACAAACACTTTTTCCCCGAACGGAAACTGAAGACACAGAGTTACAGGGCTCCGGCCCGGGTGCATACGGATAATTTCCTTCACGGTTTCAAGCTTTCCATCTTCCATTGAAGACACAGGCAAATGCAGGCTTATCCTGCGCGTATAGTTCGCCGGAGCCTGGGACAGGGGTGTGACCCGTTGGACTATGAGTTTTTTGGCGTTGTCCCTTTCGCTGATCTCACCTTCGACCATTACCGCGGCTCCTTCTTTGACGAGTTCCTGGCTTTGCCGGTAAACATCGGGGAAAACGATCGCGCTGGCGTTCCCGTCCAGCCCTTCAATCTCGATTAACGCCATGGACTCTTTCTTTTTCGTGGTCTTCACCGACGACCGCGAAATAATCCCGCCGGTCCGTGTTGTTGTGCTCTGCCCGAGTTTCTGTATTTCACCCGCGCCGGTCAACTGGTAGCGCTGCAGCAGCCCGGCATACCGGGTAAGAGGATGGCCGCTCATGTAAACTCCAAGCAGTTCTTTTTCCCCTGTAAGCAACTCGCTTTCATGCCATTCTTCGCACTCCGGGATCTCGTCTTCGGCGCTTGCCGAAGCGGGGTCTTCAATCATATCGAACAGGTTGGCCTGCCCCCTGCGGCGATCCTGTTCAGCCGACGCCGCGCGGGCCATCGCGAAGTCGATTCCGTTGAAAATACGCGCCCGGTGCAGATCGAAGCAATCCAGAGCCCCGCACCTGGCAAGACTCTCAATCGCTTTCCTGTTAACGAACTGAGGATCGAGCCGTGAACAGAAATCGATAAAACCGGAAAACGGACCGTTTTCAACGCGTTCCCGGACGACAGACTCCGCCGCCCCGGATCCGACATTCTTAATACCGGCCAGGCCGTACCTTATGCCGTTGTCTTCAGGCATAAACCTGACCTGGCTGGCATTTACGTCCGGAGGCAGGATTTCAAGTCCTGTTTCCGCCGCTTCGGCTATGAAAACCGGGAGTTTGTCGAAATTGCCGATTTCGCTCGAAAGAAGGGCGCTCATGAACTCTGCCGGGTAGTTCGCCTTGAGATAAGCCGTCCGGTAAGCGACTACGGCGTACGCCGTGCTGTGGGATTTGTTGAAACCGTAACCGGCGAATTTCTCCAGAGTATCGAACAGTTCCCCCGCCTTTTTCTTCGGTATTTTATTTGTTTTCCAACAGCCGGCTATAAACTTATCCCTTTGTCCGGCCATAAGATCCGCCTTTTTCTTACCCATAGCCGCCCTGAGAACGTCACCCTCTCCCAGGCTGTATCCTGCCAGCACGTTGGCCGCCCGCTGTACCTGTTCCTGGTATATCATTACCCCGTAGGTCTCGCGGCATACCGACTCAAGGAGCGGATGTTCATATGAAATACGCGCCTTGCCGCTTTTCCTGTTCACATACTCGTCAAGCATGTTCATAGGTCCCGGCCGGAACAGGGCGATCATGGCGATCAGATCCTCAATACTGCCGATTCCGACACGACGGATAAGATCGCGCATGCCGCTGCTTTCCAGTTGAAATACGCCCACGGTATCGCCCCTGTTGAGAAGGTCGTACGTAGGT
>JAWODU010000094.1:0-8643 GCA_046483125.1 Kiritimatiellia bacterium | reverse complement strand
GGTGCTGGCGCAATTCAAATATGAAGACGAAGTTCAAAAATGGCTGGATTTGATACGCGGCTCATTTCTTGGCACAACAGTTGATAATTTGAAGATGGGGACGAAAAAGCCGCCTATGCCGTTTTCAGACGCGCGCTTAATCAATGTGCTTTCGCATACATTCTGGTTTCTACCGAGTGTCGCTTCATGCCACGCCATGAAGAACCTGCTGGAACAACGGCAGAACAGTTTCTATCACGATTACAAAGTGATTGTTGCGGCCGGGTCGGAAGCTGGTATTGGCGTTGATGCCTTGCCGCCTGTGTATAAGGCCATGGAAAATCCGCTTGAGACAAAGACTATTACGCTTTCCTGCGGCAAGCTGACAACGGGTGTTTCAATCAAGCCGTGGACTGGCATTTTTATGCTCCGCAATTCGTCCAGTCCGGAAACATATTTTCAGGCGGCGTTCCGTGTACAGACGCCGTGGACCATCAAAAACCCGGACGACAAATCACCCAACCGGGAAGAGATTATTAAACGGGAATGCTACATTTTTGATTTTGCCCCTGACCGCGCTTTGCGCCAGATTGCGGATTACAGTTGCCGCCTTAATGTTGAGGAAACGAACCCGGAAAGCAAAGTTGCCGAGTTTATCCGCTTTTTGCCTGTACTGTGCTATGACGGCAGTTCCATGAAAGAAATTGATCCGGCTGGTGTTCTGGATATTGCCATGAGCGGCACGACATCAACACTTTTGGCGCGACGCTGGGAAAGCGCATTGCTGGTCAATGTGGATAACGACACCTTGCGCCGCCTGATGAGCAACCAGCAGGCAATGGACGCTTTAATGCGTATTGAGGGGTTCCGCAATCTGAATCAGGACATAGAAACGATCATCAATAAATCGGAAGCCGTAAAGAAGGCGAAAGCCGAAGCAAACGAGAAGGAGCCAACCAGGGAGGAGCAGAAACAGCTGACCCAAGAGGAAAAAGAGTACAAAACCCTGCGGAAACAGATTCAGGATAAGCTGATTAAGTTCGCAACCAGAGTGCCCGTATTCATGTATCTGACCGATTACCGGGAACGCACCTTGAAAGATGTTATTACACAGCTTGAACCGGGCCTGTTCAAGAAGGTCACGGGTTTGACTGTAAAGGATTTTGAAACACTGGTAAGTCTGGATATATTCAACAGCGCATTGATGAATGACGCTGTTTACAAATTCAAGCGGTATGAAGACGCCAGCCTCGTTTATGCCGGCATTGACAAGCACAAAGACGAACCAATCGGGCTTTATGATACTGTGATCAGCAAAAAAGAACATATGGCGGTGCTGGAAAATCAGGCATCGCTGTAATTTCAGCATCCAGAAGAAAAAGGGAAGTATGAGTTCTCATCGTGTGCAAAAACTCGATCTTAGAAAGGGGCAAAATCCGGGATGCAAAAAATGCCAGAACCGGGATGAGAGGAAAGAATTTCACGAAAACGCTTTGTGCAAAGAAGTCAGCTCGACAATGGACGGTTTGCCTGTCCGGTGTGTTGGCGGCTGGGCCTATGACAAGATTTATCGATTGGCTCAGTATTTCGGGATATTCGCTCAAGGCATGAAGGGCAAGTGGAGCAGTCTCAACTATATCGAGATTTGCAGTGGGCCCGGTCGCTGTGTGATATATGAAAACGGGGAGGAAATAGACGGAACTTCACTTGCTATTATTAATCACAGGAAATTTGATTGTATCGGAAAAGCTCTTTTTGTGGATGTGAACACCGAGGTTGTTGATGTCCTGAATAAACGCATTGAAGCATTGGGGGCCAGCTCAAAAGCTAAAGCGGTTGTGGGAGATTACCAGAATGTCTCAAGCATTCTGACAGAAATCCGAAAGCTACCGGCCAACAATCTAAGTCTGTTATTTGTTGACCCCACCGAATGCAACGTGCCCTTTCATGCAATTCAGTCCATTATTTCAACATTGGGGCAAGTTGACCTGATAGTTAACGTGTCAATAGGGACCGATGTAAGCCGGAATGTGAGGCGAGCCATACTTGAACCCGGATTCGCCAAGACTAAGGGGAAATATGAGGCCTTTCTTGGTTCTCCCGGTTTCTTATCGCAAGATTCAGTGATAGAAGCGGCGAAGAAAGATCAATCAAACGCTTTGCGTAAACTTTTTGCGGATGCATATCAGTCAAAATTGGCGGATTTAGGGTATTCGCATTTTGACGCAAAACTTATCCGGCATTATTATTACTTATTGTTTGCATCCAAGCATTCCAAAGGATTAGACTTTTGGAACAAGGCATGTAAATATGCCCCGAGCGGGCAGAAAGAACTCTCTCTGGAGTTTTGAGCAATGGCACTGAAATCATCAATCGAATGGACTGAATCAACGTGGAACCCGGTGACGGGCTGTACCAAGATCAGCGCAGGCTGTAAGAACTGTTACGCTGAACGTATGGCTATGCGGCTTCACGCAATGGGACAGCCGAATTACCGGAACGGATTCCGCGTGACCTGTCACGAGCATGTTCTTGATCTGCCGTTACGCTGGCGCAAACCGCAGATGGTTTTTACCAACTCCATGAGCGACTTGTTTCATAAAGATGTTCCGCTGTCATTCATTAAGAAAGTGTTTGGAGTAATGAGTCAGGCGCGGCTGCATTGTTTTCAGGTTCTCACAAAGCGTGCGGGACGCCTTGCCCAACTGTCCGATTCGCTGAACTGGACGCATAATATCTGGATGGGTGTCACCGTCGAGAACGTGGATACTGTTGGCCGAATTGAAGACCTTAAGAAAACTGACGCGGCAGTTAAATTTCTATCCATAGAGCCACTGCTTGGCCCTATTCCAGACATGAACCTGAAAGGAATAGATTGGGTGATTGTTGGCGGAGAATCCGGCCCGGGCGCGCGGCCAATGGATGCCGACTGGGCGCTTGATATTCGTGACCAGTGTTTATCAGCAGAAGTACCCTTTTTCTTCAAGCAATGGGGCGGAGTGAAAAAGAAAGAAGCCGGACGCCTTCTTGAAGACCGGACATGGGACGAAATGCCGGAGTTTGAAGAAGCACAGCACCAGCTTGAACTGGTGTAGTCCTTATCTTATTCCTATGAATTTTGCGCCGTGGCGCATTCTGGATTCACTTTTCTTTCTGTTTTTGTGTGGCCTGATTTGAGAACAGCTAATAAGTCGAGTTTCCCGGCTCGCAAAGCCGGAGAACTCGACACAATGGAGTCCGACAGGACGACCCGGAACAAAGCCTGAGTCATGCAATGACACGGTGCATGTTCCGCATAGATGCGTGGAAGCGCAAAGGGGAAGAAGCACAGATCCATGACACTGAGCTTGTCGAAGTGGCGTGGTCTGTGCCGGGGCCGCCGTGGGAACGGCGGCGGGGATGGGGTTGGCATGAGGTTGCTCCGCAACCGGAATGCCAACGGGGTATGTGTCCCGAGCGAAGCGAGGGTAGAAGGCTCTACTTGATTGATTAACCGGAATTATCTATAAAGTAAGTGCGGACCAACGAATGAAGTGGCCGCCAAATGGAATTTTCCGGGATTTCGCCGCGTTTGGCGACGAAATCGGCGACGTTATTCCAAGGACGCGGGTACTGAACATGCAGGATCGGATCGGTCTTCGATCCGAGGAAGTGGAAGACTGAAAGCAATGGGGACAGACCCCGCCGCGCCCCGGGTTTCCCTGCCAGCCTTTGCCTGTTCTTTCTTCTTCGCATCGTGAGGGGCAAGACCCCGGAACGCAGGTGACAAATGGCGTGTTCATATGTATAACTAAGTAAGAAATATCGATTCCCGAAGGCGGGGATCATGGTAACGTTCTGGTACAAATATGAGCGACAGGAAACGCAACGTACTTTTCATCACCAGCGATCAGCAGCACCGGATGGCGATGGGATACCTGAACCCCGAAGTGAAGACCCCTAACCTCGACCGGCTGGTCGAGAACGGCACAACTTTTCACCGCGCCTATACCGTAAACCCCACCTGCACACCCACGCGCGCGAGCTGGATAACGGGCCTCTACCCGAGCCAGCACGGCGCCTATTCGCTGGGAACAAAACTCATGGAGGACGTCCCGACTTTGGGAGACGCGTTCGGGAAAAACGGGTACGAGACAGCCCTTGTGGGTAAAGCCCATTTTCAGCCGCTGAAAGGGACGGATGAATACCCTTCCCTCGAATCCTATCCGATCCTTCACGATTTCGATTACTGGCGTGAATTCCACGGCCCGTTCTACGGCTTCAAGCACGTCGAGCTTGCCCGCAACCATACCGACGAGTCACATGTCGGCCAGCACTACGGGATCTGGATGGAAGAAAAAGCCCCGGGACAATGGCAGAAGTATTTTCATTGCGATGAATCACACCCTCGTCTCAAACCCGGCGAGGCGTGGGCTATCCCCGAAGAACTCCACTACAACACCTGGATCGCGGAGCGCATTAACGCGCTGATGGAAGAGTACGCCGGAGCGGATAAACCGTTCTTCCTCTGGGCAAGCTTCTTCGATCCGCACCCGCAGTACATGGCGCCCGAACCATACGCGAGCATGTACGACCCGAACAAGGTGACGGTGCCGCAGTACAGGGAAGGCGAATTCGACGACAAACCCCCGTACTTTCGTCTCTCCCAGGAAGAAAATCCGGATTTCAGCGATTTTCAGGAGCCCGACGGACACTGGGTCCACGGCGCCGGAAGCCACCTGAAAAGCGAGGAAGCGAAAGCCAGGAACATCGCCATGATGTACGGCATGACGACCATGATGGACAAGTACATCGGCAGGATCCTGGACAAACTGGACAAACTCGGCCTCGCCGAAAACACGCTGGTCTGCTTCACCACCGACCATGGCGATTTCTGGGGGCAACACGGCCTGACCGCGAAAGCCATCCATCATTACGAAGACCTGCTGCGTGTTCCGCTCGTCGTCAGCATGCCGGGAACGATCCCGGCGGGCAAACAGTCCGACTCGCTCCAGTCCGCGGTAGACCTGCCGCAGACGTTTCTGAGCATCGCCGGCCTGCCCGTTCCGAGGACAATGTCCGGTGTGGACGAAACCGATGTCTGGCTCGGCCGGGCCGAATCGGTCCGCGATCACGTAATCGTGGAAAACCAGCATCAGCCCACGACAATGAACATGCGGACGTACGTGACCGAACGCTACAAGATCACGGTGCACTTCAATCGCGAATACGGCGAATTGTACGACCTCAAGGAGGACCCCGACGAATATATTAACCTCTGGGACAAGAAGGAATACGCCGGGCTCAAACAAGACCTTCTTCTGAAGTTCGTCTACGGAGAAATGGCGAAGGCCCCCTTGCCCATGCCGCGAATAGCCGGAGCATAGTGAAGACGGCGCCCGAGGTTTCAAACTCCCTGTGCCATCGGCCGTATTTCCTCAACAGGTTCATAAGCATCCCGTCTTTCCGCAAGGCTCCCTCTGCTGATCCGGCTCAACCGTGAGTGTGCAAAGCGTACGCGGCGGCAGTGGCATCCAGTGATGTTTCCCTGTCGTTGGAAGCAGTTTCTTTATCACTCGACTCCTTACGTAACGCTTCAGTCCCCGCCTTCTTTGTCTTCTACGAAACAAGTTCGCGCATATCGGCCAGCAGGACGCGGCGCGTTCCGTCGATAAAGGAGTTGAACGTTACGTACCGCCAGTCCCGCGTCCACGCGGGATGGGGATCCACGCGCATGGTATTGTCGTCAACTTCCGGACTGCTGTGGAAGCGCACGAGTTCCTCCTCTGTGCCTTCGATGTAATCAATCCAGCGAAGCGGCGTTGTTCCGTCGACGACGAAAGCCTTTGAATGAGCGTACACGTCCGCAAGAATATGCCTTCCGTCGGGATGCACGGAGGGATGGCCACTGCCGGGGACGGCGGTGGTAATGGGACCAATGTCGCTTCCGTCCGGGTTCACGCTCACCATGTCCAGTCCCCCTTCCCCGCGCAGGTGCCTGAAGTAGCCGAGGTTCATGGAAAGCTTCTCCCCGTCGGGAAACCAGTTGATATGATGCCCGCCTTTTGTCCAGTACTTCCACGGCACGGCGTTGTGAATGCCGGTGCCGTCGGGCTTGAGAACGAAGACACTGTACCTGGTGCCGCGGTCCCGGTGCCCGTACCATTCACGCCCCTCAACGGCCGGCACCCAGCGCGTGGTAAATATAAGCCGGTCTCCCTGGAAATTCCACTTGGCGTGAAAACCGTAGTGCCACCCCCCGGCGAAGTCGTCCGGGCTGGAGGGCACAGCCGCTTTTCTGTGCAGGTCCGCAATTGACACAAACGTTCTCACTTCGCCGCTTTCGACGTCCACGATGTACAGCCCGTCATCTTCGGGCATCTCGCCGTTTGGCCCGACCTTGTCGTCCGGGATGACCACGCCGTATCCGAACTGGGTGCGGCGCATTTTTTCGAGACTGCAGACGGCGGCAAGTTTCCCGTCGGGCGACAGGTGGTACACGCCTTTCGGGAACCGGGATGACGCTCCCGTATGGGGATTCAGCCGGACACCGAACGGCGTCCAGGAGTCAGAATCGACATCGTTGAATACGAGTTCGTCGTCGCCCGCCCCCCAGTTGATATTGGCTCCCATCTGGTGTTCCCAGCCGCGTGTTTCGTAAACAACGCGAGCTGATTCCGGCCCCTTTTCGAGGTCAACGAGAACAATCCCGGCAGTTCCTCCGGGTTGGGGCAGTCTGTATTCATCGGGAAGCTGAAGGAACGCTCCGTAACGTCCGGAAGGGCTTATGGGAGAAGTGTCGAAAAAGCGGTGCATGCAGGCGGGCAGATTCGGGGTCAGGTTATACACGGGCACCCGGGGATTGTTGCCGGTATAGCGCGGAAAAGACGGGTGTACTGCAATCATGTGCGGCTCCTTATTGATTGACCTCTGATTGACCTTTGCTGTGGGCATACTATCAGCAGTTAGTGCAAGTATGCAATGCCAGCCCGCTCTGAGCGCCCGCGTGTCACGCAGGCCCGGGAGGCCGGAGCCGAGGGGTTCTTGGTCTCTCTGGGTTCTGCTTGTACCCTTCCCCCCTGCGTCACGCATTTCGTTCGCAAATCGAACCGCGATCTCACCGCTTCTGCTTCGTTTCCGCCCTCCTCGGGTATATGTATACACGCTCGGAGGGCGGGGCCTTGCAGAAGCGGCAAGCTTGCGATCCGATTTGCGAATCCTGCGGAAGCGAAATGCGTGACGCACCAGCCCGCATCGCGGGCGGCGTACTGGAGGTTTTGTAGCGCCGCCGGACGCGATGCAATGGGAGCAGGGCAGGAGGACTAGGTGTGGGGACTAGGTGTATGGACTAAGTGTATGGACTAAGTGTGGGGACTAGGTGTAGGGACTAGGTGTAGGGACTAAGTGTATGGACTAAGTGTGGGGGCCAGGTGTGGGGACCAGGTGTCCGTCTCTTCCTGTCTTAATCATAATCTTAATCCCAATCTTTATCTCTCCGCACCTTAATCCCAATCTTAATCTCTCCCTCTGACCTCTGACCCGACCTTCGGCGAACATGGTTCGCCTCCTGCATGTACGCGTGAGGACACGCGTTACTACACCTTGCGAACGTTGTAGTAGCGGGTGTCTCACCCGCAGGGCTTCCGCAGGAGCCGATCCCCCGATCGGCGAACATCCGCTTCAGCGTGCCGGGGTGTCTGGCGTGCGGATGGTGATGAGGCGTGTTCCGGGATTGCCGGAGTGTTCGAAAAAGATCCGGAATGCGTTTTCGGGGATCAGGTCTTCCGCCCTTTCGGCCCATTCGACGGCGGTAATACAGGTTTCCTGCAAACAGTCCGTGAAGCCCGCCGACGCGGCCTCTTCGGATCCGGTTAGCCTGTACAGGTCCACATGGTAAAGCATTTGTGAGCCGCTGTATTCGTTGATTATGGTAAAAGTGGGGCTTGTAACAGGGCGGGAAATTCCCAGGGCGGCGGCTATTCCCTTTACGAAGCATGTCTTTCCACTGCCCAGTTCCCCGTAAAGGGCAAAAACGGCGCCGTTGCCGCCGAGCGAAACAGTAAGGTCACTTGCGAGGGACATTGTCTGTTCCGCGCTGTCGGATACTATTTTCTGCTCTTGCATGGTTTTTCAGCGTTTCCGGCTCCCCTTCGCCCCCGGGATTTTTTTTGACAGGATCTACGGGATTTACAGGATCAGGGAGACTGGGGGATACCGGCAATCAGGCGGCGATAGCCGCCTGATTGCCGTGTTTATCCTGTCTGAAAATTTCCCCATGTTTTCACGTTAACTCTTTGTGTTGCGTGTAATATTACGACTGGAAGTGTTCATATCCGGAGTCGGCAAGAGGGTGCCGGGAGCCGTCCGGTTCAACGGCCTCGATTATTCCAGGTTTACCGGTGATGTGCCCGAGGGCCGTACACTCAAGGCTGAACTCCTTTTGCCAGGCGCTCATGAAATCGTGTTCCTTTTCGGCCGGTACGGTAAACATGAGTTCAAAATCCTCGCCGTCGTACAGGGCGTGCCGCGACGCCTTTTTACCGTCCGCCATCAGGGCGGCATCTTTCGAAACCGGCAGGCGGGCAATTTCGATTTCCGCGCCGACAGCCGAAGCCTCGGCGATATGAGTAATATCGCGCGCGGGGGAATCGCTTATATCTATAAGAGAAGAAATCCACCGGCCTT
>JAWODU010000096.1:0-5901 GCA_046483125.1 Kiritimatiellia bacterium | reverse complement strand
ATCAGATCCTCAATACTGCCGATTCCGACACGACGGATAAGATCGCGCATGCCGCTGCTTTCCAGTTGAAATACGCCCACGGTATCGCCCCTGTTGAGAAGGTCGTACGTAGGTTTGTCGTCGGTGGGAATGGAATCAAGGTCCAGCTCAATACCGTTGTTCTTTTTTACCATTTCCACGGCGTCGTGCATTACCGTCAGTGTCCTGAGGCCGAGAAAGTCCATTTTCAGAAGCCCGATTTCCTCCAACGGCTTCATGGAGTACTGTGTCACGATCTGCTTGTCTTTATCGCGGGTCAGCGGTATAAGCTGAATGAGCGGCTTTTCCCCTATAACCACACCCGCGGCGTGCGTCCCGGGGTTACGGTACAGCCCCTCAAGCACAAATCCGTAATCCAGTATGCGTCGGCATTCTTCGTCCTGACTGTAGGCCCGCTTCAGGTCGGAACTTATATCCAGTGCCTGTTTCAATTTAATCTTCGGATCGTCGGGTACCATTTTTGAAAGGCTGTCGCATTTCGCATAGGGCACGTCAAGGACCCGCCCGATATCCCGGATGGCCAGTTTCGCACCGAGGGAACCGAAAGTAATAATCTGAGCAACGTTCCTGCGGCCGTATTTTTCCTTAACGTAATCGATAACGTCCCCACGTCTGTACTGGCAGAAATCGATATCAAAATCCGGCGGACTCACCCGTTCGAGATTCAGGAAACGCTCAAAGACGAGGTTGTATTCCATGGGATCGATGTCGGTAATGCCTATGGCGTAGGCCACTATACTCGATCCGCCGGAACCCCTGAGCCCGACCGGTATGTCCTGTCTTCTGGCGTGGTTGACGAAATCCCATACCACAAGGTAGTAATTTATGTACCCGGCCCTTTCTATGATGTGGAATTCGTGTCGGACCCTGTCTTTAACTTCTCGCTCCCTGTCGCCCTCCGGGTGCTCCGGATCCCTGATCCCGTACCGCTGTCGTATCCCCTTATTGCACAGTTCGAGAAGATACTTTTTCTGTGACTTTCCGCCGGGTACCTTGAACGTCGGAAAATGCAGTCCGCCGAACTCGAACTCCAGGTTGCACTGTTCGGCAATATCCGCGGTAATATCAAGAGCCTCGGGAATTTCACTGAATACCGATTCCATTTCCTCGCGGTTCTTCATGTAGAACTCCGGGGTCCGGAGCCGCATGCGACCGGGGTCGCTCATCGTCGTCTGGGTCTGTAGGCAAAGAAGGACTTCATGGGCCTCGGCGTGTTCCTTTTTCAGGTAATGCACGTCATTGGTAGCCACGAGGGGCAGAGAGCTTTCCCGCGACAGGCGTACCAGGTCCTTGTTTATTTTGCGTTGCTCAGGAAGGCCGTGATCCTGAATCTCCAGAAAAAATGAATCCTTCCCGAATATGTCCGAGTATTCCCCCGCGATATTTTCGGCGCCCTTAATGTCCCCGTCCGTCAATTTCCCGGCAATTTCTCCCTTGAGACATCCGGACATCGCTATCAGACCCTCACAGCACGAACTCAGGATTTCCTTGTCCACGCGCGGCTTGTAATAGAAACCCTCAAGGTAACCGAGCGAAACCAGCCTGATCAGGTTCTGGTAACCCGTAAAATTTTTTGCCAGCAACACCAGATGATGCGGACTCATCTTGCCGCCGTCACCGCCCCGATCAAGACGGCTTCCCGGCGCCACGTAAACTTCGCATCCCACAATGGGTTTTACGCCGTGGCTCTTTGCCGCCTTGTAAAAATCTATCGCGCCATACATGCCGCCGTGATCGGTTATAGCAACGGCATTCATGCCGTTCTCAACGGCGGTTTGCATGACATCGCCAACCCGGCACGCCCCATCCAGAAAACTGAAGGTCGTGTGCAAATGCAGGTGAATGAAGTTTCGAGTACTCACTTCGGCACATGCTAACGGGTTAACTTCAGAATGAAAGATTTTTTGTTTGCCCCGGGGCCAAAACATCTTGCGTTCCTCACCCGGACGTGAGATGCTCAAGGGGGTATAAATCGAAAGGTTGCCGTATGGCCGCTGTAGAAAAAAACATCGAGGAAAGCGCTAAGGTTATATCCTCCCTTCACGCGGCGGCGGAAAAAACACGGCAAATATGCGATGACACGATAAGTATCCTTCACAACGGCGGCCAGGTTCTGACGGCCGGCAACGGCGGCAGTGCCGCTGAAGCGCTTCATATGGCAGAGGAACTCGTAGGACGCTTCAGATCAGACCGCCGATCGCTTCCGGCAGTATCCCTGACTGCGGATTCTACCGCTCTCACATGCATCGGCAACGATTTCGGATTTGATTCCATATTCGCGAGGCAGATTGAGGGGCTCGGGCGCAGGGGCGACATGCTTGTGCTCTTCTCTACCAGCGGACAGCCCGCCAACCTTCTGAAAGCCCTTGAAGCCGGTCGAAAGAAGGGCATGCGCACAGTCTGTCTGCTCGGCCGGGACGGAGGGCGCCTTGCCGGACTGGCCGATCACGAGATCATCGTGGCTTCCGACATGACTGAAAGAATACAGGAAGCTCACCAGGTGCTGGTGCACCTGGTACTGGACGCGGTGGAAAAAGCTTTTCAGGATTAATGAAAAGAGCCATCTGTACTTTGTTCTTGTTCTGTTCCGTAACCGCCGTTTCCGCGCAGGACATTCGAATCGGGATAGAACTTGATCACAACTCTGTTCTCGAGTTTGAGAACATTCCCGTTCTCGTTTCTGTTTACAACCAGTCGGACCGTGCAGTGGTCCTCGAAGACTCGACCAGCCCCTCCGGCAAACCCGATTTCCGCTTCAGGGTATACAGAAAATCACCGGTCCCGATAGAACGCATCCGGGAAGAGCCGATAGCCGGCGGATTGCGCATCCCTGCCGGCGGCTGGCGGGAGATACCTGTAGATGTTTCCCGGTATTACGACTTTACTTCTCCCGGTACTTACAGACTGCATTGTGAGATTGACTGGAACGGCAAGACCTTAGCTTCCGCTTCCAAAGCTCTCGATGTAATAGAAGGCGTGAAGATAAAGAGTATTATCCGCACCATGCCCGAACCTTTCAAAAGCGTTCGTGTTTACAGCCTTCGGTACTGGAAAAGGGCGGGGCGGGAGCATCTTTTTCTGCGAGTCGACGAAAAGGGAGGCGTGGTGAACTACGGGGTTATGGACCTGGGCCCCGTAATCCGGGTATTCGCCCCCTATCTCGCGGTGGATAAGAACGGCAGAATTACAGTGGTGCATCAAAGCGAAAGCACCCGCTACACCCGGACCGTACTGCAATCCACGGAAAACGGGCTCAAACTCCTGGACCGTTCCCATCATCTGGAAAACGGAAGACCCCATCCCGGCATCCGCCGCCGCCAGCCAACGCCGCAACCGTAACCCTCTGCCTTCATCCCGCATCTCGAATCCCGCCGCGCCCTCAAATCTCCCCGTTGACAACACTGTTTTCGTGTGCTAGCTTTCCGGCTTTTCGAAACGCGATAATAGTGGAATTCAACGGCCCGGCGGCCGAAGGAAGGTTCATAGTATGGCTACGGCAAAAAAGAAGAAATCAAAGAAAAGCGCTTCTGCCCGGAAAACAAAGAAGAAAGCAGCGCGCAAAAAAGCCTCGAAGACCCGCGGCAGAAAAACCGGCGCGAAGTCCCGGCCCGGCCGTAAAAAAGCCGGCAAAACACAGGCCCGCAGGTCCGCCCGGCGAAAACCCGCGAGCCGCCCGAAGGAAGCTTCTTCCGCTAAACCGAAAAAACGAAAGGTACAGCTCAAGGCATCCGATATCGAGCAATTCAAGAACACCCTGATCAGCATGAGGAACAAAGTGGCCGAACAGATCGATTCCCTCAAGGGAGATTCTCTCCGCAGGGCCGATTCCGTGTATTCGGAAGAGGACGGGACGGACGCCTTCGACAGGCAGATGGCCCTCGACCTCGTAGGCTCCGAGCACGACGCCCTCTTTGAAATTGATGAAGCTCTCAGACACATAAGCGAAGGCACATACGGAGTCTGCGAAGAATGCGGTAAGCCAATACGCAAGTCCCGCATGAAGGCCCTTCCGTTCGCCCGGCTGTGCGTTAAATGCAAATCCGCCTCCGAAAAGGGGCCCGTGCGGTTTCACGGCCTCGACTGAGCGTTCGTAACGCCGCTTTTTGACATGATTGTCCTTGCCGTCAGCTTTTTCGTGGCGCTGGCCGATCAACTGACGAAGCATTTTGTCAGGCTGAATCTGCCCGGGAGAACCGTGGACGTAATCCCGGGGTTCTTTACTTTGCGATACGTGCGCAATACGGGGGCGGCATGGGGCATATTCGAGGGATTCAACAACTGGCTCGTCCTGCTTTCCGCGGTAATGCTTACCGCAATATTTATTTTCCGCCGCCACCTGCTCGACGGAACCGCCTTATCGCGTCTGGCCCTCGGTCTGATGACCGGAGGAATAATCGGAAATCTTGCGGACAGGGTCCGTCTGGGCTATGTGGTGGATTTTCTGGATTTCCACCTGAGCGGTCATCATTTCCCCGCATTCAATATCGCCGACGCGGCAATATGTGCGGGGGTGTCGCTTTACGTGTTCACCCAAGTCTCCAGAAAATACCCCGCCAAAACAACGGAAACGCCATGACTTCCCGATGACACCCTCCTCCCTGCACGCCTGCTTCCTGGTCGGCTGTACGGCCACGGGCAAAACCGAGACCGCGCACCGCATAGCCGAAAAACGAGGGTGGTATATCCTCTCCGCCGATTCCATGTGCGTCTACCGCGACATGAACGTCGGCACCGCCAAACCGACTCCCGACCAGCGCCGCCGCGTCTGTTATTTCGGGATCGGCCTCGTCGCTCCGGACGAGCCGTTCAGCGCGTGGGACTACCGCAATTACGCTCTCGGCGTTCTCTCGGAAGCCGCATCCCGATACCGGAAAGTTATAGTAGCCGGCGGCACGGGTCTCTACGTAAAAGGCCTTATTGACGGCCTTGCGGACGTTCCGGGCCCCGATCCGGAGAAAAGGCGCCGGTGGCTCGACATCGCGGAAAAAGAGGGCGTTGAGCCTCTTTGCAGGGCCCTCGAGAAATCCGCTCCAAAGCTTTATGAAACGCTTTCCGACAAATCCAATCCGCGGCGTCTGGTTCGCGCCCTGGAAATGGCCGAAGCCGGCATTACCGAACCGCCGCGGAACTGGTCCGGGGGTGAATCGGCGGATACAGTGCCTGTCCCCGGCCTGTCGGTACCGGATACCGAACTCAAGGAAAGAATAGATGACCGGGTAAGGCTGATGTTCGACGGCGGTCTCATGGAAGAAGCACGCTGTCTGTCAGAGAAATACGAAAACCTCGGCAGGACCGCATCCCATGCCATAGGATACCGCGAGGCGCTGGACTGTCTCGCAGGAAAATGCACAAAAAGAGAGGCCGTGGAAAAAACGTCCGCACGCACAAGGCAACTGGCCAGGCGCCAGAAGACATGGTTCAGGCACCAGGCAAAAGTAAAATGGATTCAGGCCGGTTCGGACCGTGATCCGGACGAAATCGCCGGGGACGTATGTGACCACTGGGACAGATACGGCGCGAGTCTCGTGAGGGAGTAGGGATGTGGGGGCGTATCGGCGTGGCGAAGTATTCGGAGTAATAGCAGGCTGCGCGTTGCGCCGGCTGAATCGGGTGTTGCAAATGGAATATCCTGATGGTATAATTTCAGTAAATAATGGGTGTTTTAAGCCTTTGCAATAGCAAGCGGGCGTTAAAACCCCGGATTTGAGAGTTCTCCGTCCCATGAAAAAAGCAGTTTTTTGTGCAATAGCCCTGCTTCTGGCATTCGCCGGTACGGCACAGCCTGCCACGTGTATCTGGACGGGAAGCTGGAGCGCCCAGCCGGATACAAACGACGACGTGGTAATAATCAGAAGCGGAGTC
>JAWODU010000092.1:0-47444 GCA_046483125.1 Kiritimatiellia bacterium | reverse complement strand
ACATTCTCGTTGATCTCCTTCGGCAGCCCCAGATTACCCGCCATCTGGTGGATCGCCCCAATGCCACCGTACCCGATCCCCTGGCTCTTTTCGGCCATCTCGTAGTGAATGTTGCTCGCCGTCATGACGGGCCTGGGCTGATCTTCATATTGTTTGCGGGCCAGCCGACGTTCAATTCTTTCCTTGCGGTTACGGATGATTTTGCGGTAGGATCTGCTCACTTGAAATGCTCCCTTTCATTGGTTTTTGTGCTTTTCAATATCTTTACTTTAACCAATACTGGCGGGCATTTCGAGTTTTTAGTCATCCTTTCTCTAATTAAATCGCGCTTGTATGAGGACTAGGTGTCCCTCCCAACCCATCTTAATCCCTATCTTAATCATAATCTTAATCTCTCCCTCTGACCTCTGTCCCGGCCTTCGGCGAACAGTGGTTCGCCTCCTGCATGTACGCGTGAGACACGCGTTACTACACCTTCCGGCCGTTGTAGTAGCGGGTGTCTCACCCGCAGGGCTTCTGTAGGAGCCGATCCCCCGATCGGCGAACATCTTGCTGTATCAGTGCTGGGCTTGAAAGGCTGGCACCGCGTGAACAATAGCTCAATCACGACCGACTTCAGCCGCTCGTGGTTGAGTTTCCCTGCTCGTGTTCCAGTTTTCCAAGACGGATCATGCCTTCCAGATCTTCGAGATCATTCGGCCGGTGCGTATTGACAAGGGAACGCGTACGATCGACTGCCGGATTATCGGCAAAACCCATCATTCGGCTGATGTCCGCCAGATCCTGAAGACGCCCGGATTCCAGTTTCATCAGCACCAGGTAGGGTAAAGCGATATAAGGGAGCCCGTTTTCTCCGACGTGAGCGCTATGGATCGCGTCATGTACCCAGTGGTTGTCGAGCGCGATAACATCCAGGGCACGTCCGCCGGGCATGCGCCACGTACTGCTCACTGAGGCGAGTGTGCCTGTTCGTGTGCAATTTGCAGCGGTAAGAGCCGATTCCGCCGGCGGGAGATCCTCCAGGGAAACGAGAATATCCGTATCGAGCGTCATGCGCCGGGGCATATAACAGGCCGTGGCCAGGCCTCCGACGATAACATAGGACACCGAACCCAGGTCAGGCACCAATCCCGCGGTACTGTATCCGGCATGCGCTTCATGCAGGGCATTCAGGTTACTGCCGCTTCCACCGCGTGCGCGCTTCAATGCGGCTTTAATCAGTTGGTGTCGGTCGTTGATCATACGCTCCCCGTTTCCGCCAACTCCCCCTCTGCGAATACAACTATGAAGCCGTAAAGGCCTCGCGTCAAGCACGACCCATATGTCGCTTATGATCGATCGGCACCGAGAGAGGCATTTCCATGATCAGATCTACCGGTCTCTTACCGGATGCTGCGTGTGTTTACGCGGCGTCTGCCATTGCAGGAGCCTGTGTCCCTTGATGAGCTTATTCATCGCTAACATGTCAGGTGAAGGCAGGCCGCCACTCCTTCCTGTCCGGTAAGGCCGTTTATCTTTCTTACGGCTTCTTCCGTAGGTACGGCCGTAAACTCTATGCCTGAAGCCTTGAGACGTTCTTCAAGATCGCCCTCCGGCCTCATCATGCCGCTGGCGCCGGTACCCGCTATGATTTCTCTCGGATCGCTTTCGAGCAGTTCGCGGATATCCTCCATGTCCAGCACGTGCCCCTCTTTGCGCCACCAGGAGTCGTCTATTCTTCCGTCCGGGTAAATCAGGATGTCGGAATCGTACTTTCTGCCGTCGATTGTTATCTCTCCGAATGAATAATGTTCTATTTTCATGTCAGTATTCTGCGCGTATTTTGGGTTCTGTCAAATATTTCCCCGTCGCCGCGTTTTCCGTCATCGTCCACCGATCCCCGCTTCATCGTCTTTCATTCAATCTTTGACAGAAGCTTCAAGCATCCGGTCATACTCCGCCTCCCGCATCTTGTACCAGAGGATAACCCGGAACCCGTAAGACCCCAATCGGGGCAGAGCGCAGTTCAAAAGACCTGAGGGCAAAAGTTGTACCTTGTCCGCTGTTACCGATTTCCCGGACCGAAAAACCGACAAACAAACAACAAAGAACAAAAAACCACCCCCTTTCTCCCTGCGGTTTTTCGAAACGGGGACTCAGGCACAGGCTTATTCAACACGGGGCACGGGACATCTATCATTGACGGCGGAGGAAAATTACCATGTTCGGAAAAGGAATACGTCTCTTTAAGCTTTTCGGCTTCGAAGTCAGAATCGACGCTACCTGGCTTCTGCTGGCCGTTCTGATAATAGTCAGCCTGACGGGGGGGTACTTCCCGTTTCATTACGAGGATCTGAAAACCCGCCAGTACGTCATAATGGGTGTGCTTGGTGCCTTAGGACTGTTCGCTTCGATAATTATTCACGAAATGAGCCATTCCCTTGCAGGGCGGCGTTTCGGCATACCCATGAAGGGAATCACGCTGTTCATGTTCGGCGGCGTCGCGCAGATGAGCGAAGAGCCGCGCACTCCGAGGGGCGAGTTTTACATGGCGGCGGCCGGCCCGCTGGCAAGCTTTGCTTTGGCTGGCATGCTGTACGGGGTGTATGCCGTGACGAAGAGTGTGTTACCCGTTCCGGCAACGGGCGTTATAAGATACCTGGCGTGGATAAACGTGATAGTCGCGTTTTTCAATCTGCTCCCCGCGTTTCCGCTCGACGGGGGCAGGATACTGCGTTCCATGCTCTGGGCATGGAAGAAGAACCTGAGATGGGCCACAGGGATTTCTTCTGATATCGGTTCGGGTTTCGGGCTCGTTCTCATTATTCTCGGTATTGTGAATCTGCTGGGCGGAGGTTTCGTGGGTGGGCTGTGGTGGGTGCTTATCGGGATGTTCCTGCGCGGAATTTCCCACGGGTCCTACCGGCAGGTCGTCATCCGCGAAACCCTGTCGGGCGAGCCGGTCAGCCGTTTCATGCGCGAAGATCCGGTGTCGGTGACTTCCGACCTGAGCGTGGAAGAACTGGTTAACGACTACGTCTACAGGTATCATTTCAAAATGTTTCCCGTGGTCGATGACGGCCGCATCGCCGGATGTGTAAGCACCCGCGACGTCAAGAATGTGGACCGCGGCCAGTGGCGTGACAAAAGAGTGGGCGATATAGCCAGGAAATGCTCGGAAGAAAATACCATATCGCCCGACACGGACGCGGCCGAGGCGCTTTCACGCATGAACCAAACCGGCAACAGCCGCCTTATGGTGGTCGACGACGGGCGTCTCAAGGGGATTATATCGCTGAAGGACATGCTCAAGTTCCTCGCGGTTAAACTTGATCTGGAGGGAGCAGAAGGCGAGACTCGTAAACTCGAGCAGGAGATAGAAGCTGGAGGATGACCAGAAGGAGGATTGTTCCTTTCAAGGTTGTCGATTAAGAGGGACGATTAAGATTAAGATTGGAACAAGATTTGCGGAGATTAAGATTGGAGAATTGAAAGGACAGACGAATGAAGAAGTACAAGCACATCATAGCAGGCGGAGGAATGACCGCTGACGCGGCGGTGAAGGGAATAAGAGAAGTCGACGGCACAGGCGAAGTACTCATTATCGGCGCCGAACAGGATCCTCCTTACAAACGCCCGCCTTTGACAAAGGATCTATGGACCGGGAAAAAGACCGTCGACGACATATGGTGCGGCAGTGAAGCCAAGGGGGCAGATGTCCTGGCCGGCACACGCGTTACCGCAATCGACCCGGACAGTCGTCGGATTACCACCGGGGACGGCGAAGAGTATCAATACGAAAAGCTCCTCCTCGCCACCGGCGGCACGCCCAGGAGCCTGCCTATGGACGGGGCCAGTGTAATGTACTTCCGAACCCTGTCCGATTACCGTGGCCTCAGGCAACTGACCGATAAAGGGAATCATTTTACCGTTTTCGGCGCCGGCTTCATAGGTTCGGAAATCGCCGCGGCCATGCGGATGAACGAAAAGGAAGTTACCATGGTCTTCCCGGAATCGGGGATCGCGGGCCTGATGCTTCCCCTGGAGTTTGCCCGGCGGCTTACCGAATATTACAAGGAAAAGGGCGTTACAGTTATGTCCGGATGCAAGCCCTCCGCAATAAACGAAGCCCGCGAGCGATACTCTGTTCGCGTCGAAAACGGTCGGACGGTGGAGGCCGACGCTGTTGTTGCCGGCCTGGGTATTGTTCCTGAAACGGCCCTGGCCGAAGACACCGGACTCAAAGTCGACAACGGCATAGTTGTGGACGAACAACTCCGGACATCGCGGCCGGACATATTCGCGGCGGGGGACGTCGCGAATTTCCACAACCCTATCCTGAAGGGCAGGCTCCGCGTGGAGCACGAGGACAACGCGCTCAAGATGGGCAAGGCGGCGGGCCGGAACATGGCCGGTGAAGAAGAACCTTATCGTCATCTGCCGTTCTTTTATTCGGACCTGTTTGACGCCGGTTACGAAGCTGTGGGAGAGACGAGATCCGCTCTCAATACGTTCTGCACGGTAGACGACGTCGAAGGAAAGGGCGGGATATTCTACATGAAAGACGGTCGTGTGCGCGGCGTGGTATTCTGGAACATATTCGGTAAGCTCGAAGCCGGGCTCGAACTCATCGCCGCCCCTGGGCCCCACACGGAGGACGGCATCAGGGCGTGGGCCAAAGAGAGACTTGCCGCTGATTAGCACGGCAAGCCGGCAGAGCTTGATCATGGTATGCCGCGATACGCGGATTGCCCCATTCCGTCCAATGCCGTATTATAGTGTCAGGGCGCAAATAACCAGCATATCTTTTAAGCGATGATATGGAAAAAATGTCTTCAAACCAGGAAACAAGCGAGCTTCCGGGCCGGATTTTCGATTCGACGCTTATGTGCATCGCCTATCTGGACACGGATTTCAATTTCATCAGGGTAAACCGCGCTTATGCCGATTCGGCCGCCGAAAGCGCTGAATATTTTATCGGCAAGAGCCTTTTTGACCTTTACCCGGATGAGGGAAACAGGAAACGGTTCCGGAAAGTGCGCGACACGGGAAAGCCGTTCCAGGCGCATGAAGAGCGTTTTGTAAATCAAGACAGAGCGGGACAGAATACCACGTATTGGGACTGGAGCATCCTCCCGGTTAAGGGCAAAGGAGGGCAGGTTGACGGGATTCTTCACTGCCTCGTTGACGCCACCGAACGGGTGCGGATGCGGGCAGAAGCCTCAGAGACGGAACGGAAGTACAGGGAGCTTGTAGAATATGCCAACAGCGCCATCATGAGAATTACGCCGGGCCACAGGATCACTTTTTTCAACGAGTACGCGCAGAGTTTTTTCGGTTATTCAGCCGGGGAGATAATCGGCAGAAATGTGCTTGGAACGATTGTCCCGGAAGTGGATTCCGAAGGCAGGGACATGAGAAAGATGACCCGGGAAATCAGCGCTCACCCGGAGATTTACGCGTCCAACTACAACGAGAATATCAAAAAAGACGGCACTCGTGTCTGGATGCACTGGGCGAACCGCGCCGTCCGGGATGAATACGGAAACGTTACTGAGATCCTCTGTGTGGGAACCGATATTACCAAACGCAGGCAGGCCGAGGAAGCGGCTGAGGCAGACCGCGGAAAACTTCGCGGTCTGGCCGGCCGCCTTGCCGTGACCGAGGAACAGGAACGCCGCAGGATCGCCGCTCATATCCACGACACCATTATTCAGACGCTTTCGCTTTCCTCGATACGGATGGGCGGCGTAAAAGCTTCGCTCCGGAAAAAGGGCGTGTTCGAAGAGGCGTCAAGACTGGACGGTATCAGTTCTCTGCTTGATGAAGCCATTGCGGAATGCCGCGGACTGATGGGCGAGCTGGTTCCCGTCGTGCTCTACGAAGTCGGCTTGACCGCTGCGCTCAGAGATTTCGCCCGGAAGCAGAGCAAAATCGACGGTACGCCGATTACCGTAAAGGAAGCAAACCTGCCGGGAGACATGGACGACTCGCTCCGCGGCCTGCTGTTCCAGTGCGCCCGAGAACTGGTCACGAACGCGCTGAAGTACGCCGGGTCCTGTAGAATCGATATCAACGTTGCCCGGGACGGTGACGATATCAGGCTGGAAGTATCGGATAACGGCCGGGGCTTCGATACCGCCGCAGCGGACGAAGACGATGACGGTGAAGGCGGGTTCGGTCTTTTTAATATTCGCGAACGGCTGGAGGGGCTGGGAGGAAGCCTGGATATCCGTTCCGAGCCCGGCAACGGCACCACGGCGGTGATCCGCGTGCCGGCAGGCTGAGTAGTATCGCCATCCTCAGAGATTTCGCCCCTTTTCCTGCGCTTTAGCCTGATTGCGGCTTCAGCGGCTCTCATTGTAGGTTCAAGTCATTATGAGAACACACGCGTGCATGACGGCCCGCGGGCCCGTCCGGATCGAGTAAGGGAACATGATGGCTAAATGGTTTCCGTGGAAGTGGCTGATAGCGTGCGCCGCCAAATCGTACGGTATCATGGATCCGTTCATGCTCCTGGCGCGCCTCCGGAAGTTCGCGGAGCCTTCGGAGGTAGACGCTCCCATGGAGCTTATCAGGGCTTGGACAATGTTCCAGGCACGGGGCGTGGTGAATACCCGGGCCATACAGCACAACCTCGACTGGGTCTGGCCGTACTGGGTGGAACGGCAGTTCAATCCGCGGGACCCTTCGTTTGTGCCGCGGTCGTTTTCCTTTACTCACATAAACCTTACGCAGAGGAACTGGACGGCGGTTGCCCTTCCGGACTCGGACATGTACGCGATAGTGGATCCGAGGGGGCTGGTGACGCCGCTGGACACGGGATGGTCGCTCGATGCCTGGGTTAGCGCTGAAGGGGACCGGTTAGTCCCGAGCCGTTGTAAGAACGCTGTACAGCACATGTATTGCGGAGAGAGGCTGGCCGTCCGGACGTGCGTGGAAGAGAGAGGAATGAAAATCGAATCTACTGCTGAAATGCACAGAGCCGGAGGCGCCGGTTCGGTACTGCGCGTGGAATGGAAGGCCGAAGGACCGGGCGGAGCTCAGCTCTGTGTGGCTCTCCGTCCTTACAATCCCGAAGGGGTTCAGTTTATTGATTCGGTCGAGCCGGAAGCAAAAGGGTCCGGATGGCGCGTCAACGGGCGAACGTCTGTGGCGTTCGACCGCGTTCCGGCCCGGTGCCCGGCCAGCACTTACCGGAAGGGCGACGTATTTCACCGGCTTTCCGAGGACAGTCTTGAGAGCGGCGTCAGATGTCCCGTAGGCATGGCCACCGCGGCCGCGGTTTTCCCGGTGAAAGAGAACGGACCGGACAGTGTTGCCGTGGAAATACCAATGAAGGAGAAACCGGCCAGGCCGGCTCGGGTGGGCGGAAGGTACCGCCCGGAAAAGTCCTGGGAGCTTCTTGACGGGAAAATTCCCGCTTTCGACGTGCCCGACAGGCGGATGTCTTACATCTACGAAGCGGCCGCGCGGACCCTTCTTGTTCTGTCCGCCGGAGAGGTGTATCCCGGACCGTATACATACAGGCGTTTCTGGTTCCGGGACGCGTGCGTAATGCTGAACGCCCTCCTTGCCCTGAATCACGAAGAACCGTGCCGCCGGGCTTTCGAGCATTCATTCGGCAGGCGGCAGACCGTGAGGGGTTTTTTCCAGTCGCCCCAGGGGGAATGGGATTCCAACGGACAGGTGCTTTGGCTGGCCGGCCGATGGCACTCCCTCAGCGGAAACCCGATGAGCGCGGATATCCTTAAAATATTGCGCAAGGGGGCCGACTGGCTTTGCCGCAAGCGAATATCGGGCCTTCCCGGCCGCCCCCATCGCGGTCTTCTTCCTTCCGGGTTCAGCGCGGAACATTTCGGCCCCAACAATTATTACTACTGGGACAATTTCTGGGGCGTTGCGGGTCTGCGCTCAGCCGCGGCGGTTTTCGAAAGCCATGGTCAAGGCGAGTGCCGGGAAAAATGGTCGCGGGATGCGGACTCGTACGAGCAGTGTATACTGGACGATATCGAGCGGATACCGCCCGAGCGTTCGCGCGGCGGTATTCCGGCGGCGCCGGGAAGGAGAATGGACGCGGGAGCGGTAGGCTCCCTTGTCGCCGATTATCCCCTTCGCCTTTTCCCGCCCCGCCATGAGCGGATTACCGGGACACTTGAATTCCTGATGAAAGAATGTATGATCGATGACGGGTTCTTTCACGACATGACGCATTCGGGCATCAATCCGTATCTTACACTGCACCTGGCGCAGGTTCTTCTCCGGTGCGGGGACGCGCGGTTCGAAAGGCTGGTACGGAAAGTGGCGGGGCTGGCGTCTTCGACGGGACAGTGGCCGGAGGCGGTTCATCCCGTGACGCTCGGCGGCTGTATGGGAGACGGACAGCACGGATGGGCGGCGGCTGAATGGGTCCTGATGATGCGGGCGCTTTTTGTAAGGGAAGAAGAAGGAAAACTGGTAATAGGCTCCGGTCTGTTTCCGGAGTGGCTCGAGTCGGGGGAAGTTCTCCGCTTCGGTCCGACCCCCACGCCTTACGGCCCGGTTACCGTTCGGGTAGATACGTCGAGGGAAAAGCCCGAGGTGAAAGTGGAAGGAGAATGGCGGCACGAAAAACCCCGGATTGAGATCGCATTAACGCAAAACAGCCAACAACCAATGACCAACAGCCAATGACCAAAATGAACATTGCAATGTTTACAAACGCGTACAAGCCGATCATCGGAGGCGTGGAGCGCTCTATCGAGACGTTTGCCGAGGATCTTGATCAAATGGGCCATCGCGTCCTGATAGTGACACTTCAGGTTGCTGGTGCGGAACAATCCGAAGAGACGATCTTCCGTCTGCCGGCCATAAAGAAAGTCGGCGGTACAGAATTTTCCGTGAAACTTCCTGTCCCTACAAACCTCAGAGAGAGGCTGGATGACTTCCGCCCCGACGTGATCCACAGCCATCACCCGTTCATGCTGGGAGATACGGCCATTCGGGTAGCGCGAAGGCGCGGGCTTCCGCTGGTATTCACTCATCATACGCTTTATGAACGTTATACTTACCTGTTCAAACGCGATTCTGAAGCTTTACAGCGAGTGGCCATGGCAATCGCCACCGAGTACGCCAACCTCTGCGACCTGGTCGTCGCGCCCACGGGCAGTATCGAGCGCATGACGGGCGAGAGGGGAGTACAAGTCCCGATAGAAATTATTCCCAGCGGCGTTGACGTCGCAATGTTCAGCGGCGGCCGCCGACAGCAGTTCCGGAAAGAACACGGTATTCCGGAGCACGCTTTTACGGCGGGTTACCTCGGCCGCGTGGTGGAAGCCAAGAATATGCGTTTTCTGGCCGAAGCAGGGGCGCTTTTTCTGGCAAGAAACAAGGACGCCCGTTTTCTTATCGTGGGTGACGGTGAATCGGCTGAAGCGGTGAAGAGCCGTTTCAGCAGAAAAGGCGTCGCCGACCGGCTGGTAACGACGGGCAGTCTGACGGGCGAAGCTGTGGCGGACGCCTATTCGGCGATGGATGTCTTTGCCTTTGCCTCGAAAACGGATACGCAGGGAATTGTTCTGATCGAAAGTTTCTGCGCCGGAATTCCCGTGGTCGCGCTGGACGCTTCCGGTTCCAGGGACATTGTGGAAAACGGCGAAAACGGCGCCGTATTGCCCTGGGAAACCTCTCCTGGGGAATTCGCGGAGAAGCTGGTGTCCGTTGCCGATGACCCGGACCTTCTCAAACGCTGGAGCCGGTCCGCGATAAAGAGATCCCTGCAGTTCGACCGTCGCCGCTGTGCCGAGCGGCTGGAACGTGCCTACAGGCGCCTGAAACGTAAACCGCGCGTGTCGGACGGGGAGGAACCCCAGATATGGGATTCCATTCAACAGCGTTTCAACGCGGAATGGGACCTCTTCAGGCAGAAACTCACGGTCGCGGCGGCGGCGCTGACGCGGGAGGAGAACGAGCGGTTATGAAATCGGAATCCCTTTTCAACGACAGAACCGACGCGGGCAGTGCATTGGCCGGGCAACTGAGAAGCCACGCCGAAAAATCCTCACTCGTTCTCGGCATTCCCCGCGGCGGCGTGGAAGTCGGCTATCGCGTAGCGAAAGATCTCGACCTGCAATTTTCCATAATCATGGTGCGTAAGCTTCCTTTCCCGGACAACCCCGAGGCCGGGTTCGGAGCGATAGCCGAAGACGGCAGTGTGTACATGCACCCGCTTGCGGGTGTGCCCAAAAGCACAGCCGACGGTGTTGCCCGGGAACAGAGGGCGGAAGTGTCGCGAAGGATCAGCGCTCTGCGGCAGGGCCGGAGCCTGCCCGACCTGAAAGACCGGCACGTGATCCTGGTGGACGACGGCATCGCTATGGGTTCCACCACCCAGGCCGCGCTGATGTGCTGTAGGGGTAACAAAGCGGCCCGGGTAACCGTTGCCGCTCCGGTGGCGTCGCCCGACGCGAGAGCCGCGCTCGAGGAAACAGCGGACGATGTCGTTGTCGTCCTTAAGCCCTCTTTTTTCAGGGCCGTGGCCGATTATTACCGGCACTGGTACGACGTTCCGGACGCGGAGGTAATCGATATCATGTCCGAAGCGGACAGCGCCGGCCTCCTTGCAAAGCCCGGTGAAGACGAAGCACCTCGGCGTGCCGGACGCCTCGGCAGAGACCTGGGGCCCGGCGCGGGCGCCTGTATCCGTTCCTGAGAGTTTTTACTCTTCCCAGTACTTGGGGCGGCCGTGGAAATCGTAGAGACGTTCCTCGTACTTCCGGTTCACGGGGGCCGAAGGATCGTACGATGGAGCGTTGCGTATGTCTTCCTGTTTCATTCCGACATCCGTTTTGTGTTCGGCCCAGTTAAACTGCTTGAACCACCACGGCGCCAGAAGAACCTTTTTGCCGGGCAGGAATTTCCGGGTATCCACGGCGATATAGCGTATAACCCAAGTGTCGTCTTCGGCTATGAAGTCGTCTATGTGGCCGGCGTCGCCGTCCGCGGCTGAAACGTGGTAGCCCTTGACCTGCTTTACGCTTCTGAGATGCGGGTCACCGCCTTCTTTTTCTTCGCCGGGAACGGTAACGGCGGGCGGCTCTGGGTATGGAGCAGTTGCTCCAGCTCCCCAGTAAGGCATCCACGCGTAATAGCGGAACAGTTCGATTTCCTGCTGTCGCGATACGGGCTTGTCTTCTTCTATGGACGGGCTGTTTTCGATCTTGTTTTTCGTGAGCTTGGTGAGAAGCAGGTGTTCTTCCCAGTCGGCTTCGCCCAGGGCTTCGGGCGCTATCAGTGCCTGGCGGCCGGGAAGCCACTTTCCGGTATCGAGAACCATGTGCCGCACGGTCCATTTCTTATCATCGAAAAGGAAATCCTTCACTTTCCCCAGGTCTTCGTCGGTTCCCGCCACGCGGTAACCCGTAAGTTCCGTCAGGCTTCTTAACATATCATACCTCCTTGTTTTCCGGTTGTCTTACTCCCACACCCCTTCAATTTCGTATCCGCATTTCGGGCAGTGATTATCGGCCAGGGTACTGGGTCTGAGACCGAATTCACTGCGGTCGATCACCGCGGCTCCGCACTCCGGACACGTTGTCCGCGTTGCTTCACGGTGAGGTATATTGCCGATGTAAACGTACTTGAGTCCCGCTTTCCTGCCCGCTTCCAGAGCCCTTTCAAGCGTTTCCACTGGAGTGGGCGGCGCGTCCGCCAGGCGGTATGCGGGAGAAAACCTGGTAACGTGCCAGGGAATGGCCGTGTCCACCGAGGCAATAAAACCCGCAATGTTTTCCAGTTCCCCGTCCGAGTCGTTCCAGCCGGGAATAACCAGAGTGGTGATTTCAATCCATATTCCGGATTCGTAATAGAGTCTGATATTGTCCAGCACCGGCTGAAGACGGGCGGCGCACAATTTCCGGTATGTTTCGTCGCTGAAAGCCTTCAGGTCGATGTTGGCGCCGTGGAGAAAGGGTGTGATGGTCTCCAGCGCCTCGGAGCCGATATATGCGTTGGTTACGAAGATATTCTTCATCCCCTTTTCCGTTGCGAGGCGCGCCGTATCGTACGCGTACTCGAAAAAGATCGTGGGCTCGGTATAAGTATAAGCCACGGTTCTGCAGTCCCGCGCCGCCGCCATGCGTACGGCCTGCTCCGGTTCCACCAGCCGGTCGGCTGTAAAGTCGTCTTCCGGAGAAGGATGTGCAATATGACAATTCTGGCAGTGAAGACACCTGAAGTTGCATCCCCTTGTGGCTATTGAAAAAGCGCGGGTGCCCGGAAGAAAATGATACAGAGGTTTCTTTTCTATCGGATCGGCTGAAGCGGCGGTGGCCCGGCCGTAAACAAGCGAGTTCAGCACCCCGTTCCGATTTTCCCTGACCCGGCACAGTCCCCGCTTGCCGTCCGCGATAAGGCACTCCTGTCTGCACAGAAAGCATTTCACGGCCCCTTTCTCCCGTTTTTTCCAGAACATGGCCTCTTTTACGCTCATGATCTTCCTCTTCGTATAGTTTTACGCCGCGCCCCAGACCTGTTCATAGTGCCATAAAGAGGGTATCGGCCTCACTCGGGGTATTGCTGAAAACGGTCCTCTGAAAACCTGAATCGTCCGCCGGGCGCGGGAGATAAACAGCATCACCCCTTGATACAGCCCAGCGGGGTGAGCTTTGCCGTTTTCTTTGAGATTCCTGCTTCGTGGCAGGTTTCGACGACGTTGGCGACGTCTTTGTACGCTTCGGATGTTTCTTCGGCGAGAGTGCTTCTCGTCCGGCCTCTTACAAAAATGCCCCGATCGGAGAGTTCCCGTTCGATGTTGCGTCCCCTTGCCGACTTTGACGCCTGTTTTCTGCTCATTCGCCTGCCTGCTCCGTGGCAGGTGCTTCCGAATGTCCGGTCCATAGCTTCCGCGGTGCCGGAAAGCACGTAGGAATAGCGGCCCATATCGCCCGGAATAAGGACCGGCTGTCCCGTTTCCGAATAAGCCGCAGGAACGTCCTTGTGTCCCGGGCGAAACGCTCTGGTGGCGCCTTTCCTGTGGACACAGAGTTTTACGGTTTTTCCGTCAAGCCGGTGTTCTTCGATTTTAGCAAGGTTGTGTCCGGTTTCGTAAACGGTCCTCAGGGAACCGGAGTTTCCCAGCACGCTGTCGAACGACTGCCTGACGAGTCCGGTTATAACCTGCCTGTTGGCGAAGGCAAAATTAACGGCGCACGTCATGGCGCCTAGGTAGGCGCGTCCTTCCTTTGAATCCACCGGAGCGCTGGACAGCTGGCGGTCGGGGAGCTCGATGTTGTATTTTTTTACGGCCTCATTCATTCTGCCCAGAAAGTCATGGCAGATCTGGTGACCGAAACCGCGGGATCCGCAGTGGATCATTACGGTCACGCCGTCATGCTTCAGGCCCAGGGCTTGCGCGGCTTTTTCATCGTAGATCTCGGAAACGCAGGCGAGTTCGAGAAAATGGTTTCCCGATCCCAGGGTCCCGAGCTGTTTCAGTCCTCTCTCCCAGGCTCGCCGGGAAACTTCCGCCGGCACGGCGCCCTTCAGACAGCCCTGTTCTTCCAGGTATTCCAGCTCCGATTCCGTTCCGTACCCTTTGTCAACCGCCCACAAGGCGCCGGTCTCCACGGCCTCCCCCAGGTCGCGGCGGGACAGCTTGAGCGGACCGGACGCGCCGACCCCGGTAGGAATTCGATCGAACAAATCGTTGATAAGCGGCTTGAGGTTCTCTCGAATGTCTTTTCGTTCATAACCTGTGGCCATGAGCCTGACGCCGCAGTTGATGTCGTAGCCGACGCCGCCGGGAGAAACGACTCCTTCGTCCAACCGGAACGCCGCCACGCCGCCTATGGGGAATCCATACCCCCAGTGTATGTCGGGCATGGCATAAGAGGCCTTGACGATTCCGGGCAGGTGCGCCACGTTTGCGGCCTGCCGGGGCGCGTTGCCGGCCAGCACCTCATCGATCATTTCCGGCGAACAGAAGATACGCGCCGGAACGCGCATCTTCCCCCGTTGAGGAATTTCCCAGACGTAGTCTTCAACCTGCTTTATTTCTGAGCGGTTCATTGTGTTAAATGCGGAAGATTACCCCTGCATGCCGGTTGCCGTGTTTTCTGTTCTTCAACTTGACCGCCCCGCGGTCGTTCACTGATAATACTATCGAACTGAGATCATCCGCAAGGGAAAGGAAATCAGGTATGGATCTGTACATGGCTCCCAACGGCAATAATCGCGCTTCGGGCCTGAAACCGGAAGCCAAAGGGCGGGGTTTCGACGGCCCCCTTGCCTCGATTGAGGGCGCGGTCAAAAAGATCCGCACCATGGCGGGCACGGGACGGCTGGACGGTCCGGTCACCGTGCATATGCGCGGGGGAACCTATTGCCTGGACCGGCCGGCGGTATTCGGCCCGGAGGATTCCTGGCCGGTCACATTCAAACCGTATCGCGGTGAAAAACCCGTCATATCCGGCGGGAGGAAAATCACCGGATGGAAACACTGCACCGTAAACGGGAAAAGGGCCTGGGTTGCCGATCTTCCTGAAGTGCGTGAAGGGAAATGGGCCTTTCGCAGTCTTTTCGTGAACGGAAAACGTGCCCCCCGCCCGAGGATGCCGGCAAAAGGACTCTACCGGATGGCGGAAGTCCCGGGCATGGAAACGCCGGTATCGTGGGGGCAGGGCGGTTACACCAGGTTCGTCTGCGCGGAAGGAGACATTAAGGAGTACGCCAACCTCAAGGACGTGGAAGTTGTGTACGTTCATTTCTGGATCGAGGAACGTTCTCCGCTGGCGGCTTTCGACCCGGACACCGGCCTGGTTACAATGGAAAGGCCCAGCAGGGGGCCGCTGACGGCCGCGCATGGTTCCCGGCTTGCGGACTATTATCTGGACAATGTTTTCGAGGGGTTGAAAAAACCGGGTCAATGGTACCTGGACCGGAAAGAAGGCAGGCTTTATTACATTCCTCGCAGGGGACAGACGCCGCGAACCACCGAAATAAGGGCCCCGCGGACGTGCCAGCTCCTGGCCTTTCTCGGTAACGTTGAACAGAACCGCCTTGTGGAAAATATCCGCTTTGAAGGCCTGGCATTTCGCGATACCGACTGGCGGCATCCGTCGGAAGACGGCGTAAAGGTTTACGGTTCCTCGGACCCGGGCCGGCCCCCTTCGCACAGCCGCCGGCACAACCGGAAACAAACGGCCTCCAGTTCCCAGGCGGCGTCGGATGTACCCGGAGTTATTACCTTTGAAGGCGCAAGGCACTGCGCCATCGAAAACTGCCGGATTGAAAACGTCGGCTGGTATGGAATAGAGGCGGGGGACGCGTGCAGGGGTATCCGCATTTCGGGCAATAAGATTCGGGAGACGGGGGCGGGAGGAGTGAAAATAAACGGCGCTTCCGCGCGGGACCCGCAGGTGACAAAACGGCGCACGGGATCCCATGTAGTCAGCGACAACGTTATTTCCGCCGGCGGCCGGGTCTTTCACTCCGCCGTGGGCGTGCTGTGCATGCACGCCTTCGACGTCAGAATCGCGCACAACCGCATCCATGATCTTTATTACAGCGGCATATCGTGCGGATGGGAATGGGGTTATCAGGAAAGCGTTTCCCGCGACAACATAATAGAATACAACCATATCCACGACATAGGACAGGGACTGCTTTCGGACATGGGAGGGATTTACACGCTTGGCGTACAGCCGGGCACCGTACTTCGGAATAATCTCATTCACGACGTACGAAGCGCCCATTACGGCGGCTGGTGTATATACCCGGACGAGGGCTCAAGCCACATCCTGATAGAAAACAACATCTGCTGTGACGCGGACCGTGAAGCTTTTCACCAGCATTACGGGCGTGAGAATATGATAACGAACAATATTTTCGCCTTCGGCGGCAAATCGGCGGCAACTTTCTCGAGGGGTGAGGACCATACGGGGTTTACCTTTCTCAGGAACATATTTGTCGGCAGGGGTGTTCCCATGTTTTCCACCGGTTACGCTTACAGGTTCGAAGACCGCCGTCACCGGAGTGAACTGAACCTTTTCTTCGACGTGGACGGAAACAGAGTGGTGTTCGAAGACGCCAGCGGCGTGAAAGTCTCGTTCAGGAGATGGCGCGAACTGGGGTACGACCGCAGTTCGATTGCGGCCGATCCCGGATTCAGGAACATCGCCGGGCGCGATTTCCGTCTGGCCTCGGATTCACCAGCTTTCAGGCTCGGTTTCCGGCCCATCGACATGCGGGGCGTCGGCCCCAGGCCGAAGTCACGGAGGGACTGAAGAAACATCTCGGGGACGCTGAAGGAACAGGAGAATGAACTTACAAAAAGAACAGGTTGTTGTCATTACGGGAGGGGGACAGGGCATAGGGTTCGGCATCGGGGAAGTGTTTGCGGATCACGGATCCAGGATCGCGATCGCCGACCTGTCCGAAGAAGGCAAGGCGGCAATTCCCGAGCGGATTCCCATGAACAGACTGGGACAACCCCGCGATATCGGCGAAGCGTGCCGGTTTGCCGCGACGACCGGACGATATTGCAGTGGTATTACAATCCGCGTCGACGGCGCCAACTCGGCACTGGGGTAGAACAGTGGACAGAGGGCAGAGGACGGACGACGGATGACGGAGGGAAAGATTAAGATTGGGATTAAGATGGGAGGAGAGGGACACTTAGTCCATAGACTTAGTCGCGACACTTAGTCGGTTACGCTTAGTCGACCCGCTTTATCCGTAGTTGTTGAGCAGGAATCGGTTAAGTTAAGCGACTAAGTGTAACTGTCCGCCGCGGCGGCGGAAAGGGTAGCGACTAAGCGGGTGGACTAAGAGCGGGAGATAAAGATTAAGATTGGGATTAAGATGGGAGGGGAGAAGATGTTTAGACAAGATCAATCCGTCCGCTCCGCCGCGCCCGGGCCTGCGTGGCGCGGGGAGAAGTGCAGAAGCCGGGCCGTTAAAGACCCCGGCTCGCAAGCGACAAAACCAGAAAAAGGGACATTGCCATGCTCAAGATAGATCTCACGGGTAAAACCGCCCTGGTAACGGGCGCGACAGGCCAGCTCGGCCGCACCATGGTGCGCACACTGGCCGAAGCCGGCGCGGACGTTGCCGTTCATTACCGCAGTAACTCCGACAAAGCCGGGGAACTTGCGGCTGAACTGGAAGCCGAAGGCAGAAAACACGTTGCGGTCCAGGCGGACATAACCTCAAAGTCCGATATCCATCGCATGCGCGAGAAGGTAACCCGGGCCCTAGGCCCTCCCGGTATTATCGTCAACAACGCCGTCATTCAGTACGGGTGGAAAACCGTGCTGGAACAGGACGAAGCCGACTACGAAAGCCAGTTCCGTTCCTGCGTGATGCAGAACGTGCTCATGGCCAAGGCGTTCGTGCCGGCCATGATCGAAGCGGGGTGGGGGCGTGTGATCGGCGTCAACACGGAATGCACGATGCAGTGCTGGCCGGGTCAGTCTGCTTACGTATCCGGCAAAGGGGGGATGGACCGTTTACTGCGGACACTTGCCGGGGAAATCGGCCGGCACAACATTACCGTCAACGAGGTCGCTCCGGGCTGGACCATAAGCGAAGACAACCCGGGGGAGGGAACGCCGGAATCGTATCTCAACGGGGTGCCGCTCAGGCGGCGCGGCACCGATCGGGAAATCGCCAACGTTGTCGCGTTTCTGGCGTCCGACCTTGCAAGCTTCATCACAGGCGCCTACATTCCGGTCTGCGGCGGCAATGTCATGCCGGCATTGTGACATGACTCGACCCAATATTATCCTGATAACATGCGACCAGCTGATCAAGGAGTCGATACGCGTTCCTTTTGTTGTCTCGAACCCTTCATATTCCGGCTCCGGGATTGCGTCTCTGATTGACGTGGCGCCGACGCTGATAGACGCCGCGGGCCTGCCGGTGCCGGAACATATGCAGGGAAGGAATCTCCTCCGGGGAGGACCGGCGAATGAAGCTTTTATAGAAACCGGGTCTTTTGATCGCAGTAGAAAAACTCGCTTATTTTGGGGCCAGGGGTCTGCCATCGCGGAGTCCTTTGACAAACCAGTGTTTTGTACTCCTGCAGATTCGGACCAGCCACAGCATCACCGGCACCTCGATCAAGACGCCGACCACCGTGGCCAGCGCCGCTCCGGAAGAGAGGCCAAAGAGCATCGTGGCCGTTGCAATGGCGACTTCAAAGTGGTTCGACGCCCCTATCATGGCAGCAGGCGCTGCATCGGCATAGCGCAGTTTCAGCAGTCTGGCCAACCCGTACCCCAGCCAGAAGATCAGCATGGTCTGGACAAACAGCGGGATGGCAATCCACAGGATCGTCAGCGGATTGGACAGGATGACGTCGCCCTTGAAGCTGAACAGCAGGACCAGCGTGGTCAGCAGGGCGATAATCGTGATCGGCGTGAGAACGTGAAGAAACTTCTCCGTAAACCACTCTTCGCCCTTGGTTTTGATGATCCACTTGCGTGACAGGAAACCCGCGACCAACGGCAGCGCGACATAGATTCCTATGGACAGCAGCAATGCCTGCCACGGAACCGGCAGTTTGCCGACGCCCAGAAGGAATCCGCCGAGCACGCCGTAGAGCACCAGCATGGTGAGCGAGTTGATCGCCACCATGATCAGCGTCAGCCCGTCGTTGCCCCGCGCCAAATAGCCCCACACCAGGACCATGGCGGTGCAGGGGGCAATACCAAGCAGAATACATCCGGCAAAATAGCTTCGCCACAGCGGGACTTCCAGCATCTTTGCCCCTTCATGCAAGACCACCGTGCCGGCTCCGTGTGTGGCCCCGACGGCCAGGTCGAGCCCGAAGGGCATTTTGACCAGGTCCGTTGCCTCGGCGCCTATAAGGCCGCGCAATAGAAAGCCAAGAAAGAGCAGGGAAATACCGTACATCGTAAAGGGCTTGATGCACCAGTTGACGAACAGGGTCAGGAAAACCGGTTTCCCGCTTTTTCCCGCCTGGACGACCGACGCGAAATCGATCTTCACCATGATCGGATACATCATGAAGAAAAGGCAGATTGCGATGGGAATGGACACTACCGGGGCCTTGTTGACATAAATGGCCATTCCGTCCAACGCCTTTGCCAGCCCCGGCGCGAGCTTGCCGAGTATGATTCCGCCCACAATGCACAGCGCCACCCATACGGTCAGGTAATGCTCGAAGACATTCGTCATTTTCCGCTCGTTCGCGGCATTCGATGTTCCACTCACGGCCTATCTCCTTTCGTGTTTACGACAGTCCGTCTGTACACGTTAAAAGATCGCCAGCCTTTCTTTCCCGATGCACCGCGTCGGGGGCGGCCTTCTTCGCCTCGATATTAGCGGAGGCGACATATGCTTCGATGCCAGTGCCCGGGAACCAGTCTTTGATGAATTCGCGGCTTGCTTCCTTCACGGTTATAGAGATTTCGCCGAAATCGGCCGCGTTCAGCATCGCTTCGACTTCCGATACAAGGGCCGCGCCGGCTACACAGCCGGCGTGCTGGTCCAGATTGCGCTTCAACGATTCGGGCAGTTCACGCGTGGCGACCACGTCGGAGACCGCCAGTCGGCCCCCGGGCTTCAGAACCCGGAAGGCATCCCTGAATACCTGCGGCTTGTCCGGCGACAGATTGATGACGCAGTTCGAAAAAATCACGTCCACGGAGTTGTCCGCCGCCGGCAGGTGCTCGATTTCGCCAAGCCGGAACTCGACGTTCCCGTAACCGCCTTCCTCCGCTGCCTTTCGCGCTTTGCTTACCATGTCGGGCGTCATGTCCACGCCAATCACATGTCCCTCGGTGCCCACCTGTCGCGCCGCCAGAAAGCAATCTAGTCCACCCCCGCTTCCCAGATCCAGAACCACCTCGCCTGTCTTCAGTTGTGCAATCGCTTGCGGATTGCCGCATCCCAGCCCCATGTCCGCTCCCTCAGGCAGGGCGGCAAGATCCTCTGCTGAGTAACCCAGCCTGGCGGACGCCTCCGCCGCGCCGGTCGTCGAGCAGCAGCTCGGCGTGCTGCAGCAGCCCGCGGATTGGCCGCGTGCAATCTCCCCATATCGATCCCGAACGACTTCACGAATCGTATCTTTGCTTGTCGCGCTCATACTTGTTCTCCTCCTGGTTCCAGTGCGTCAGGCAATGACTCGACGAAAGCCCGGATTTCATCGCGCACGCGCCGATAGTGCCCCAGTGCTTCCTCCTCGCTCTTCGCGTCCTGCGCTAACTTCGGAGGGTCGTCAAAGCCCACATGAACAACCTTCGACTTACCCTTCAACCACATCGGGCAGGTCTCGTTTGCATGGCCGCAGACAGTTACAACATAATCGAAATCAACACTGTCAACATCATCCACGGTTTTCGATCTCTGCCCGGAAAGATCCACTCCGGCCTCGGTCATTACCTTGACCGCGTTGGGGTTCAGCCCGTGTGTTTCGATGCCGGCGGAATAAGCTTCCATAACATCTCCCTTGAACTCACGAGCCCAGCCTTCGGCCATCTGGCTGCGACAGGAATTCCCGGTACACAGAAACAGTATCTTCAGCTTTTCTTTCGCGTTTGGCACAACTCCTCCTTCTTGATGCAGAGAATTTTATCGACATGCTTCTGATCCGCTTGAACGTGTTCGTCATCGGCGAGCGCATTCTCAATCAGTTTCAAAACCTGTTTCACCAAAGGGCCGGGCCGATCCGGGCGACGGTAATACATCCAGCGCCCCTCCTTGCGGTCATCCACGAGGCGCGCCTGCCGCAGGATGGACAGGTGCTTGGAAACCGTAGAGGGGGCCAGACCCAGCATCTCGATAATCTGACATGCACACAGCTCCTGACCTGCGAGCACACATAGAATTCTGACCCGGTTATTGTCGGCAAGCGCCTTAATCACGTTCATGAACTCGAACATGGTGCCTCCATTTCGTTACATGGCGAACTATGACAGACATGAAGGCTACCCGTCAACTGGAAAAGAGGAGACGAGCAGACGAATCGCCCGCGTGTCCTGGCATCGCGAAACATTCGAGGCCGATGGCCGAATACATGCTGTACCTCCTCTTCCGCCCTACCAGAACTTGATCGGCAATTCGTACACGTACAGCAGGCTGTAGTAGATGCCGACCACGACAAAAATGACACCCGTGATAAGCCGAACCCAGCGCTCAATTTGCGTCAGCCGATTGAAGGCACTGCCCAGGCGCTGCGATGCGAAAGCAATCAGAATGGCAAACACGATTACCGGCGTGGCCGTGCCGATGCCGTAAACCAGCGGAAGAATCACCATGGATTCATTGGCAGCGGACAAGGGAATCAGAACACCGAAGAAAAGTCCGGCGGAAACAGGGCAGAAAGATAAGGCAAACAGCATACCCAGAAGCAGTGCCCATCCGATTCCCCCCTTGGAAGCGCGATTCTGCACACCAGCGCCAACCAGTGTGACCGAGGCCGTCGAGCCGATCAGCCCCAACAACAGCATCCCGACCAGGATCAGCACGGGGCCGAGGACCTGATTGAGGTATTTCTGCAGAAAGAGCGCGATTTCCCCGCTGGCCAACAGGCCGGCCATGATAATCGCTCCAAGTACAAGGTATGCGACCGTTCGGCCGGCGGCGTACAAGAGCCCCGACAACAGCACCGCGCGCATTTTTTCAACCTTGCGCGCAATGAAGCTGATCGCGGCGATGTTCGTTGCCAGCGGACACGGGCTGATAGATGTCAGAATGCCAAACCAGAGCGCAGTTGCGATCGTCAGCCAGGTCATGCGTCCTGCTCCGATTCAAGATTATCGAGGCTCTTGCGGATCGCACTCCGCACATAGGCGAAATACTCTTCGCGGTCGCGGGTCTTCGTCCAGACCTCATCCAGCCGCTGGAAGTCCTGCTCTTCGCCGTCTTCCACCCGGACCACGACAATGGTGCTGGAAGAGATGTTGTATTTCCGTGCAAAGGCGGTGTCGCGCATGTAATCCACCGTGCGGAACTCCAAACGTCCGTCAGCCTGTTCTGCCGCGAATTCGGCGTCTATCAATTCCCTGGCAAGCCATTCGATCTGCGTGCATTCCGGACAGCGAAACGTCATGTGTGCGGCGTACACAATCACCTTGTCCGCCGCCTCCTCCCGTTGAACGGTATTGGCCGGCGGCGGGGCGGGGGCCGTCCGCCGTCCGGCGGCAAACCCGATTGTGACCAGGATAAAGCCCAGCAGAAAACGGGATGTCCAGAGCTTGATTCGTTCGGTGTTGGTCATGCGTCGCTCACCCCGATTTTCTTAATCCATTTTTCAATCTGTTCCCTGGGCATGAATCCTGTATGCGTGTGAACCTGTTTTCCTTCCTCATCGAAAAACACGAGATGCGGAATGCCGCGAACCCCATAACGCGAGGCCAGCATGCGGTCCTGGTTGACATGCACGAAAACGACATTCAGACGTCCCTCGTACTCGCGCCTGATTTCCTCGCGGATCGGTATCATCATGTCGCAGGGGCGGCAACCCCTCGCGCCGAAGTTGACGAAGGTCGGCTTGCCGCTTGCGCGGGCCTTGTCGACCGGGTTGTCCATGGCCAGCGCGGCCTGCTCCCTGACCCAGTCCCCGTCCAGGGCAATCGTCATTTCGCTTCCAAGCGCCGCGATATGTTCTTCGACTGTTTCCTGTTGCTTCTGCTGTCGCAGATGCTCGCGGATGCGCGGTTTCATCTGTTCCAGTGAAGCGTTGCCCATGAGGCTGGCGTTCTCTTCGTAGAACGTTGCGATATCCGCGTCCGTCACGCTGACACTGCGCGTGATGTTCTCGAAATAGCGCTGTAGCAACCGATCCTGCGGCAGGGACGCGTCCCCAGTTCGCCGTTGCGCCAGGGCCGTGAGCAGTTCCATCGTCGCTTGTTGTTTAAGGAGGAAGAACGCGTTCTCGCGTATTTCTTCGCGCGTTTCCGCGGGCACCTGGGCCAGTTCCTCCTTTAAGTCGCCTTCCGTAATGGACATGCCCTCGGCTTGCAGGAGAACGTTGTCCGGCAGTTCGGTCAACCGGGCCAGCCGCAGTGCGCCGCTTGTCAAAGTCGGATATACATCGCTAAGTACGGGCGCATCTTCCGGCACGTCCAGCGCGGGGGTTTTCGGCTTCGCCGCGGGGGACATGGAGACGCTTTCCGCGGGCTCGAATGCCTCAACTGAAGACGATGAGGATTCTGTTTTCGAGTCGTCGGGCGGCGGCGATTCCGATCGCCCACAGCCGGCATTGAAAAGCAGCAGCCCCACAGCCATGAATCCCACAGCCGTGACCGCGGCATTTCGCAGTCTTGTTTTTCGATTATTTGTTTTTTTCATCTGTCCCTCCTTTTTTCAGGGCGAATCCCATTTCGCTCCATTTGTTCACAATATCCTCTTCGGACAAATAGCCCTGTCGGCGCAGTAATTCGACACCGTCAGGCCCGACAAAAATCGTTGTCGGGATGGTCCGTATACCGAAACGGTGCCCCGGCTCCGGATCCTTCCAGACATCGTGGTACTCGATTATCAAATCGTTCGCATACTTGTTTCGCAACGCCTCGCGCACCGGCTCCATGGCCTGACATGGTTGGCACCGTCCCGCGCCAAGAAAAACCAGGCGCGGCCGATCGGTAGCGGCCAGCGCCACTTGCGGCGTGCTGCGTAAAGCACTCGCCCCTCCAAGAGCCAGCAAGACAACGGCCATCAGCGCGAAAAAAATAATGGTCGTACGCGCCGTGTTCGAACAGGCGCCCTTACGGGGGCCGCGACGATTCGCGAACCAGTTGCCGATCCACTGCGCCGCTCGCCATAGACCCCAGATTGCAAAGCCCACGACAATCAGTGGCAGAAGATTTCCGGACGAGCAAGAGCACTGTGCCAGTGGAATCGTCATATCATGCATCCAGGTCGGCTCGGCTCTGTAATTCATCTTTAAGTATAGCATCTGACGGAGGATGTTGCAATGGTGGAAAGATTCGAAATGGAGACTGACTCCGACTTCTGCTCGGTTCCCTTTCTACCATTCCATCATTCTATCATTCCGCCATTCCACCCTCCCATTGTCCCGCTCCCCCTTACGCCAGGAACTTCTTGATTTCCTCCGCGTCCAGCACCTTGCCCGCGCTCTTGACCTGCCCATTCACCGCCAATGCCGGCGTGGTCATTACACCGAACTTCATGATGTCGGTGATGTTCTCAACCTTCTCGATCTCGGCGTCGATGCCCTCGGCCTTGACCGCCTCTTCGGCGTTTGCGGTCAGTTGTTTGCATTTCGGGCAACCCGTGCCCAGAACCTGAATCTTCATCGTTGTTACTCCTTTCTGTGTTCTTCGTTGGAATACCGGAATGTTGAAATGGCGGAATAGCGGGGTTCGGAATCTGCGTCCATCCCATAGATTGCGTTGGATTCGCTAACCACAAAGCTATCCTGCCATACGGCCAGCTTCATGTACCCACGATTAATGTTCTTTCTTTTTGTTTCTCCACCCATGATTCCCGCCTTCTACGATCCATTGCTTCACCATTCCATCCATAGCCCCATCTTTCCTCGCAGTCCTCATCATCCCATCATAACCCCAAAGACAATGCCGCTGATGGTCGCCATGACCGCAACAAGCCCGATAAAGGTCAGCGTCTTCTTCGGCCCCAGGATCGAGTTGATTACCAGCATGTTGGGCAGGGAAAGCGCCGGGCCGGCCAGCAGTAGCGCCAGGGCGGGGCCCTGTCCCATCCCGCTGTCGAGCAGGCCGCGCAGAATCGGCACTTCCGTCAGCGTGGCGAAGTACATCAGCGCCCCCGTAATCGAGGCAAAGAAGTTCGTCCAGATGGGCCAGACCGATCCCAGCCATCCGGGAATCGCCGCGCCATTGCCGCCGATCAGTTCAACGATGGTTGCCGGCGAATCGCCCACCAGCGCCTGGATCCAGATGTTCGGAATGATGCCCGCGTCTTCGCTTTCCGGGCTTCCCAGGAAGAACCCGGCCGCCAGTACGCCCATGAAAAGCAGCGGCATGATCTGCTTGGCGAAGCCCCATGTCTGATCGCGCCAGTCCTTCAGTTTCCGGCCGCCCAGCGATGTCAACACTGCCAGACCGGCCGCGCCGGCAGCGAATCCGGCCACCGGGTGTTCGGGAAACGCAATGCCCAGCGCCATAGCCGGAACGGCGGCCAGAATGATCCACCACAGTTTAACCTTAAAGAAACGCCACAAGCAAAGCCCGAACAGTATGGCGAACAGCGCGGTGACGATCCACTTGGCTTTAAAAATCGCGTACCATAATCCGGTCGTTTCCATCGGTTCACCCCAGTTGGCGAACACCAGGACACCCACCATCGAAAAGAAATAGAGCCCTACCTGCCACAGCGGACGTTCCTTTTCTTCGTCCTCGCCCATGAACACTTCTTGCGGTTGTGCCGCTTTGGCTCGCTCCTCCTTCAGGAAAATCAGGTGCATGAGGAGGCCAATGATGACGCTGAACACCACCGCCCCAAGCGCTCTCGCAACGCCCAACTGCCAGCCCAGCACCCGTGCCGTAAGGACAATCGCCAGCACGTTGATGGCCGGACCGGAGTAGAGGAACGCCACCGCCGGGCCGAGGCCGGCCCCGCGCATGTAGATGCCGCCGAAGAGGGGAAGAACGGTGCAGGAACAGACCGCCAGAATCGTTCCGGAGACGGAAGCCACGGAATACGACAGCCATTTCTTCGCCTTCGGCCCGAAGTACTTCATTACCGCGTTCTGACTGACGAACACACCTATGGCCCCCGCGATGAAGAACGCCGGAACCAGGCAGAGGAGCACATGTTCCCGCGCGTACCACTTGACCAGCTTGACCGCCTCGATCAGGGCGCCCTGAAAACGCGCCGCCTCGATCGGCATGTAGTACAATCCCGCGAAGATCGCGATCATCCCCAGGAGCAGTTTCAATTCTTTCTTCATGGTTTCTTTCTCTCTATTCTTGGATTGCTTTATCAGAATCTGTTGGTGACTGGCACGTTGTTATGCAGCGAAAAGCGAAAAGGAATGTTGGAATCCCGGAATATTGCCCTGCCGGATACTTCCGGCCGTTCTGTGCTGCACATCATTCCGCCATTCCATTCACTCCATGGCTTGCTTCTGTTCAGCCCGCTGCGAGCGACTTGTTTGTCCGTTCCGTCCCGGTTCTCACCACCTCCACCGCGCATTCGAAAGCCTTGAGGATGCACGGCGTCTCGAGATGGTAGAACACCTTCATGCCCTCGCGCCGATCGCTTACAATGCCCGCCCGCTTCAGTATCCCCAGGTGCCGGGAAAGACCGGACTGGTCGATGTCGACCAGCTCGTTCAGTTCGCAGACGCACCGGTCCCGGGTGGTCAGGGCATCTACAATCAACACACGCACCGGATGGACAAGCGCCTTCAGGCTGTCGGCCCTGATTCTGGCTTGTTCGTAGTTCATGGGCGACAAGATATGCGCATATGCGCATATCATCAACACTTTTTTTACGCACATTTCTGGAAGATGTTTACTCGGCACCCGCTCTTTGGGAAATACATGGCAAGATCAGTGTTTAACGCGCATGAAAAAAGCCGTTCTGCGCTTCCCGCCGCCACACGTATTCTCCGGCAAACAGGGCTTGAGCCGCCGGTATGGAGCCCGTAAGCACGTACAGGAGGCTTTTTCATGTCGCGGTAACCCTGAGCATTTCTTCAGCGTGCTTGAGAGTCACGTTTGTCATGTCCTTACCGCCGAGCATTCGGGCCACTTCTTCCACGCGTTTTCTGCCCTCGACACCGGCGATACACGTGTATGTCCTGCCGTTTCGCACAGCTTTATCCACTACAAAATGCGCACGGCCGTGTACCGCCACCTGCGGAAGGTGCGTGATACACAGGACCTGGTGACTGCCCGCCACGTCGCGGAGCCTGGCGCCTACGGCGGTGGCCATTTCACCGCCGACGTTGGCGTCGATTTCATCGAATACCAGGACCGGAATACGATCGTGAACGGCCAGCACCGACTTGACGGCCAGCATAACCCGGGATATTTCGCCGCTGGACGCTATCGCGCGCAGGGGCCGCATCGGCTCGCCCGCGTTCGGCGCGAACTGGAACTCGATTTCGTCCATGCCCGTCGGACCGGGTTCGCGGGCGTTGAGTGATACGCTGAACGCGCCGTGCGGAAATCCCAGGCCCTGTAATTCGGACGTCACCGTTTCTGCCAGTGCCTTGGCGGCTTTCGCGCGGGCCCTGCTCAATTGTTTTCCTGCGCTTTCGAGCTTTTCCCTGACGGCTGCCAGTTCTTTTTCGATTTCTGCAATGCGCTCACCCCTTGTCCGGAGATCGTCAAGCGCTGTCTTCGCCTTCTCTAAATGATCGAGGATTTCCTTCACGGTGGAGCCATGCTTGCTCTTAAGCCTGTAAAGGGCCGACTTGCGGTCCTCCAGCCACTGCATCCGGCCGGGATCGGTGTCTATGCGGGAAGCGTATTCCGAAACCGTTCTCGCCAGTTCCTGCAGTTGAACGCTCACCGATTCGGTTTCGCCGTGCCAATCACCGGCCTCTGGAACTATATCGCGCAATTCAGACAGCAGGCGGATGGCCGAAGCAACGGAGTTGAATGCCGATTCGTCGGAGCTTGAAAGGGCCGCCTCGATCCCTGAGGTCAGCTCCAGGACGCGCTGTGCGTTGGCGGCGATATTGTACTCGTTTTCGAGTGATTCCTCGTCAAGGCCTTCGAGTTCGGCCTGTTCGATTTCTTTAATCTGAAAGGCGAGCACATCTATCTGCCGGGCAACCTCCTGGTCGTCGCAGTCCAGGGCGCGGCGTCTTGCGTCAAGATCCAGCATTTCGCGGTACAGGGTTTCATACGATGTTCGGCGCTTCTGCAGGCGCCCGTGCGCGTCAAGAAGATCGAGCTGAAATGTCTTGTTGAGCAGGGATTGATGGTCATGGGGACCGTGAATGTCCACGAGATGATCCCCGACGATCTTCAGGGTCTGCACCGTTACGGGACAGCCGTTGACGAAGTTCTTTCCGGAGCCGGACGCAGAGACCACGCGGCGTATGATCAGTTCCCCCTGTTCGCACCGGTCCGCGCCTGTGTCATCAAGAAGGCGGTTGACCGCGGACGGGTCAGCAAGGCGAAACACGGCGTCGACACTGCACCTGTCTTCGCCGGACCGGATCATGGTTTTGTCTGCCCGCTCGCCCAGCACCAGGCCGAGCGCGCCCACCAGAATCGATTTGCCCGCTCCGGTTTCGCCGGTTATTACGTTGAGTCCGTCCGTAAAATCGACGCCGGCGTCTTCGACAATGGCGAAATTCCGTACTCTCAGCGATGCCAACATGAGGCAAAGAATATCTTTGCGGCGTCGCACGTGCGAGCACAAAAGGCCCGCTTCTGCCGCACAAGGCGGCAGGGGGCGGAAGCCATAATGAGAATCGCTGTTGCGAACGCGCTCGACACGGAGAAACGGATGGACTTAGTATCAAAGTAAGCGTGAGGCCCGACAATGGAGAAGATATCTTGCCCGAGACACGACACAATGAGGACGTGCTCAAAACGCTGATGCCGCTGTTCGACGCCGATGTCAGGTCGCGGGGCGTCAGCTACGCGCGAGCCGGAAAGGTCTCGTTCGTTACCAGGGCGCCGTTCGCGTATACGGCGCGGGTCGCCGGTATGCGTTTATACAATGTGAGCGTGCAGTTCGGCGACGGCCTTAACGTGGGATTGTTCTGCACATGTCCCTACTTCAAGGACCGGGGCCCCTGTAAGCACATCTGGGCAAGCCTGATCGAAGCGCAGGAATTTCTGTTTATGTCCGAAGAGGAGTTTGGCGAGTCGTATTTCGAGCCGGACAACGAAATGATCGAGAAAGGCGACGATTTCGACCTCAACACGCCGGACGACGACTTGGCCCAAATACTACAGACAGCCCCGTCCGGGAGGAGCGCGAGGAAGCCAGGCTGGCGCAGGACGATGGCGCAACTGCGCGCGGGCTCCGGCCCGGCCGACTCCGCCGGCGAGGGCATTCTGGAATCCGGCGCCGAGATACATTACATGATCGACAGGCAGCGCACTCTGCAGGGCGGCGGAGTCTGGATCAGGATCATGACGCGGCGGCCGCGCAGGAACGGAACGGGATGGACAAAGTACCGGGAAAGTTCCTTCAGCCGCAACGACGTTGCCAGGCTTCCCGACGAAACGGACCGTCGGGCAATTACCATGCTTTACGGCGCGGTTCGCGACACGTACTACGCCTATTCACCGGACCGGCAGAGCAGTTTCGTCCTTACCTCGCCTTTAATAAATATGATTCTGCCCGTTCTCGCCGGGAGTGGACGCCTCGTGCTGAGCGAGGACAGATATTCCCGTGAGGATGCGCGAAAGCTGGCGCTTGACGAGGGCGAACCGTGGCATCTCGAATTGGAGGTCACAAAGGACGAGAAGCAGTCCAGCTATGTGACGAAGGGTTACCTGCAAAGAAACGGGGAACGGATTCCGCTCTCGGAGCCGGACCTTCTACTGGCGGAAGGCTGGTTGATGATGAATGGGGTCCTCGCTCCATTCGAGTATGGCGGGAACTTTCAATGGGTCTGCGTACTCCGCAAGACGCCCGAGATCGAAGTGCCGGCGGGAGATGTGTCGGACTGGTTATCCGCACTGCTTGAATGCCGAAGACCGGCTGGCCTTCATCTGCCCGACGACCTCCATTACACGGAAGAGTTGCGCGAGCCGAGGCCCAAGCTGTCGCTTTATACCATGGAAGCCGGTTACGGCGGCAGTTATTTGGGCGGCATGCTGAGTTTCTGCTACGGCGACGAGCGCATTGACACCGCGGACGTGCGCCGGTCAATCTATGACGCCGACAGACGCGTGCTGGTACACCGCGACATGGAGAAGGAGGCAAGTCTTGTCGAAACGCTTCTCGAACTGCCGTTCGAGCTTCCGCGACAAACCGCGCAATGGGCCTACAGACAGCCGGTAAGCGTGGAAATCCGCTCTCACGACGTACCGCGCGCGGTTACCAGGCTCATCGAGAAGGGATGGGAAGTCGATGCCGAAGGTGTGAAATACCGGCGATCCGGCTCTTTCAGTATAAATATATCGAGCGGCACCGATTGGTTCGACCTGGAAGGCCATATCGATTTCGACGGGGTCGAAGTCCCGATGCCAGAAGTGCTCAAAGCCGTGCGAAGCGGCGAGCGGATGATACGGCTTGGCGACGGCTCCGCCGGCGTGCTTCCCGAAAAATGGCTGAGGCAACTGGAGCTTATCTCGGGCACTGCCACGATCAAGGGCGAGAACGTGCGATTCGCGAAGACGCAGGCGTTCCTTCTGGACGCGTTGCTGGCCGAACAGCCGGGAGTCTCGTGGGACGACACTTTTGAGCGGTTGCGCAGTGAGATTCGCGGATTCTCCGGGATTCGGACGCTGAAGGAACCGCGGAGTTTTGCAGGAGTGTTGCGGGAATACCAGCGCGAAGGTCTCGGCTGGTTTGATTTCCTCCAGCGCTTCGGTTTCGGCGGCTGTCTGGCCGACGACATGGGTCTGGGGAAGACGGTGCAGGCATTGGCATTGCTTGAAGCGCGGCGCGGCAATGGGGCCGGTCCGTCGCTGGTGGTGGTCCCGAGCTCGGTGGTCGTTAACTGGATGAACGAAGCCGAACGCTTTGTGCCGGAACTGCCCGCGATGAACCACACGGGGACCGACCGCATAAAAGATGCGGACGCCATGCCGGGTGAAGGCATAGTGATTACCTCCTACGCCATTCTGCGCCGGGACATTGAATGGCTGAGGAATGCGGATTTCGATTACGTGATTCTGGACGAAGCGCAGGCTATCAAGAACGCTAAAACGGCGACGGCCAAGGCGGCGCGGCTATTGAAGGCGTCGTACCGCCTGGCAATGAGCGGCACTCCCATCGAAAATCACCTGGGCGAGCTCTGGAGCCTCTTCGAGTTCCTCAACGCCGGCATGCTCGGCGCCAGCGGAGCCTTCGACAAAGCATTGTCCAACGCCGGGCTTGAAGTCGGCGGCGAGGCGGGAGATCTCCTGTGCCGGGCAGTGCGGCCCTTTATCATGCGTCGCACCAAGGAACAGGTCGCCAGGGAACTTCCCGAGAAGCACGAAGAAACCGTGTTCTGCGAACTGCCCACGGCACAGCGGAAGCTGTACGACGAGCTTCGCGACTATTACCGGCAAATGCTGGCCGGGAAGATAGACGGCGATGGTTTCGGCCGGTCCAAGATAATGGTGTTGGAAGCGTTGTTGCGCCTTCGGCAGGTGGCATGTCATCCGGGACTGGTCGACGAAACCAGGCGCGGGAAATCCAGCGCCAAGCTGGACCTCCTGCTGGAGCAGATCGAGGACCTGATTGCGGAAGGCCATAAGGCGCTGGTGTTCTCTCAATTCACCACGATGCTCTCGCTCGTGCGTGATCGTCTCGACAGCCGGAAGATTGCCTACGAATATCTCGATGGGCGGACTCGCCGTCGCGCCGAACGCGTGGAGCGATTTCAGACCGACACTGCTTGCCCCGTTTTCCTGATCAGCCTCAAGGCCGGAGGCCTGGGACTTAACCTGACGTCTGCCGACTACGTGATAGTCCTGGATCCATGGTGGAACCCCGCGGTGGAAGCCCAGGCCATCGACCGGACCCACCGCATCGGTCAGACACAGAAGGTTTTCGCATACCGGCTTGTAGCAAAGGACACGGTTGAAGAACGTATCCTCGATCTCCAGCAGAAGAAGCGAAAGCTGGCCGACTCGATAATCAAGGCGGACAGCAGCCTCATACGAAACCTCACGCGCGAAGACCTTGAACTTCTATTGTCATAGAGAGTGATTCACGAAGGTTTAAGATTCACCAAGGTTTATATTCACCAAGGTTTATCCTCGGTAAGTTACTGTTACTCAGGCGGTTACGTCGTTTTCAGGCGCAAAATCGGGCCTTAGAAGACGGGAATTGGCCTTAGGGTGGGGGTTTAAGTCGTATGGGGAGCCCGTCCGCACGTGAGATCATCTCTTATTCGAAGACACCGTTGCCTGACATCTCAGCCCCAAACCGGCAAAGGTATTGCATAAGCCGCAATGGCCCATGCAATACCTGATGTGCCGGCCAGGAAATATTGCCGAGTCCTGGTTCCTCTCAGTCGGATTCTTCGACAACTGTAAGTTCGAATTCAAGGTCTTTGCCGGCCAGGGGGTGATTTGCGTCTATTTCGACTTTCTCTTCAGTTACTCCCGTGACTCTGACGGGAATATCTCCCTGACTGGACTGCATCTTGAGCATCATCCCCTCTTTGGGTTCGATATTATCGGGAAACTGGTCCCTGGGAATGCTCGCAACCATATCGTCCCGGGATTCCCCGTAGGCGTCCTGCGAAGGGATGTCCACTTTCCGGGTTTCGCCCACTTTCATTTCGGTGACCGCCTTCTCGACGCCGGCAATCATCTGGCCTTCGCCGACCTTGAAAGACAGGGGATCCTGGCCTTCCGATGAATCAAAGACACTGCCGTCTTTGAGCATTCCCTTATAATGCACTTTTACGTTCTTCCCTTTTTGTACCATTGCTTCCTCCAGTTTGGGGAAGTTCGGCCCGGAATATCGGGTTGGCGGCGTCTCCTTCTGCGGAAGATGCGCATGCGGGCTTATCGAATTCCGGGCAGTACAACTCGGCCACACCACGTCGCCTGTATATCACCTTAGCGGATTTGCGGCGTAATCAAAGAGAAATCGACACTGTGTCCCAAATTGCCGATAAAGCAGGAAACAGTCGGGAAAACGGAAAATGATTCAGGTTCCCTGAACGCGGGAAACAGGGGTCACCCGTCTTTGATTATCAGATGCTCTTCACCTGAGCCGCGCATGGCCCTTTCTTGCCTTCTCCGATTTCAAACTCCACGGATTCCCCTTCCTGTAAAGTGTATCCCTGAATCTCGCTCTTGTGGACAAACAGGTCCTCGCCGTTTTCCTGCTCAATGAACCCGTAGCCTTTTTCCTGACTGAACCATTTCACCTTGCCTTGTGGCATGCTTGCTCCTCCTGTATAGGGCGGCGGCAATCGCGCCGCATGTTCCAAGTTACAAAGCGCAGATTACAGCTCAATAGCGGCGAAAGCAAGATATGTCGCGGAAATGGTGAGTTTTTACGCCGTTTTTTTGCGCTTGACTTTCCCGCGGCGCGCAGGCATCGTGCCATATTTCACTGCCGCACCAAGCCGGGAGGGCTTGCGCGGTCAAACCCCTGCGTTCACCGCAGACCTTCTTTTCCTCGCGTCCGGCGAGCAGAGAATTAACGCCGACCGGACCCGAGGAGACAGATGAACCCGACTCATAAACAACGAACCCGACACCGCAACGCGCCGAGCAGGCGCAAACGCAGACAACACGTCAACGAAGAAGGGCCGGTCACGCGAGGCAGGGAAGCCGGTCCGGCATCAGAATCGGCCCGTCCCGCCGGACCACCGGCGGAAGGCGTGTTTACCACGCTTCTGCCCGAACTTCAGCGCGTCGTGAGGGAGAGAGGCTACGCCCATCCAACGCCGATCCAGACGAAGGCCATACCGCACCTGCTTGCCGGCCGCGATCTGTACGGGTGCGCGCAGACCGGCACCGGCAAGACCGCGGCATTCGCGCTTCCGCTTCTGCAGTACCTCGCCGGCGGGAACGCGGCACGCAGGACCGGCCGGCCCCAGGCCCTGATCCTGGCGCCGACACGCGAGCTGGCCGCACAGATCGGCGACAGCGTGGGAGCCTACGCGCGTTATACCGGCGTCACGCACACGGTCATTTTCGGCGGCGTCGGCCAGCATCCGCAGGTGCGGGCCTTGCGCCGCGGCGTCAATATCGTTATTGCGACCCCTGGCCGCCTGCTCGACCTCATGCACCAGCGGGTTCTGTCCCTCGATGCCGTAAGTGTGTTTGTTCTCGATGAAGGCGACCGCATGCTCGACATGGGCTTCCTGCCGGACATACGAAAGATTGTCCGCGCTCTGCCCTCAAAACGCCAGTCTCTGCTGTTCTCGGCGACCCTGCCGGCCGCGATCGTCGAGTTTGCCGGATCCATTGTGAAAGACCCGGTTCGGGTAACGATTGCTCCGGAACAGCCGGCGGTGGAGCAAATTGACCAGAAAGTGCTGTTCGTGGAGAAACGGAACAAGATCAAACTGCTCACCGGCCTCCTGCGGGACTCCGCCGCGAGGAGAGTCATAGTATTTGCCCAGATGAAACATGCGGCCAACAAAATCGCGCAGAAGCTCGAAACGGCGGGAATCAGGGCCGACGCCATACACGGCAACAAGAGCCAGGGCGCTCGTACCCGGGCTTTGGCCCGTTTCAAGAATGGCGGGGCACGCGTGCTGGTTGCCACTGATATTGCATCACGCGGTATCGACGTGGCCGGCATCTCCCACGTCATCAACTACGATCTGCCGATCGAAGCGGGGACCTACGTCCACCGGATAGGCCGAACGGCTCGGGCCGGTGCCGCCGGCGAAGCCGTATCCTTCTGCAGTGCCGAAGAACGCGGCCTTCTCCGCGATATCGAGCGTTTACTGCGGATGCCCGTTCCTGCCGACGTGAACCACACGTTTCACTCCGAGGCGGCGTACCGGGCATCGGGATCCGCCGCCCGGCCGAGACAGGCCGGCCGTGGATCAGGCCGCCGCCGCGCAGCCAGTCGCGGGCGCATGTCGAACAGGAAAGGAAAATAATCCCTGACGCGCGGGGACACACCTACAGTCACTCGCGCCCCGTCCAATCCACCAGGCGATCGTTCTTAGGGTTCGCGCAGAAATAAATTCACAGATTTGGATGTCGAGGCGCGTGGCCGGCAAGGCGCGAAAACAAAGGAATATTCGCGATATTTCGTGTTTTCGCAACGCCGCCGGCCGCGATGCATCGGCGGCCAAAATGTGAAGTTATTTTTGCGTGGGCCCTTACCCCGGCGAAAAGCATTCACCTGCATGCCCGGCAACCGATAGACGACGGAGGATCTGTCCACTGCAATCTTTATTCATTCTGTTCTGCATTCCCTGAAATCATCAAGGAATTGCTTTGGAGACAGCACTTGTACGCCGGCCCGGCAGTGCTTTGGGAAGTGCTTCAGATTGCCGGTGACGAGACAATGAGCACCGGAGGACAGCGCAACCTCCATGAAAGGGTTGTCGTCTTCTTCGGGTAAAGGGTTGTTGAGAGGAGAAGTCGCGTGGATTTCTGATGAGTCCTGGATGTACTCCATTACAATATTGACTCCTTGCGGATCGATATCGAACTCCGGCCGATGCAGAACATCGGAATATTCAAGCAGAATTCGAGCGTCCACGCAGAGAACAACTTCGCTCGACGTCAGCATGCGAACGATTTCCCCACACGTTCCAAAGGGTGTGAGCAGTCCCGAGACAAGCACATTCGTGTCCAGCACGATTCTCATGTTGCCCGCTTGCGTCGTGCCCGTCTGGCTTTCTTGATTTCCGAGTCGATGTCACGCATCGATATCCGGTCTGTGCCCTTCTGCACGGACTGTCGCTGGATGTCGGCTATGGCCTGGGTCGCCCGGACTCTTCGCCATGCGGCCAGCGATTGCTCTACGTTGCTTTCATTAACCGTTGTCAGCACGGCAACCGGTCGTCCGTTGCTGGTGACGACCATTTCCTTCTCGTCAGGCAACTCGCGCCAGACGCGGGCCGAATTACTCCTCAGGTCTCTAACAGTAAGGAATTTCATTATCCGCCTCCATTGTCGCTCATTAGTGTACACGATTGTAATCAGCAGTCAAATCTCTTTTTTTGCTTGTTAGCCTGAATTATGCATGAAGAAACGAGAGAACCACGGATGAAGCTCAATGAACACGCGCCGCTTCCGGGAGCGAGGCGAGATGTGTGGCAGAAATGCAGGTCGGCGATTGACGACTGTGTGGATTTGATCAAGAAAATCGATGGTGCTGCAAGCGCAGTGACCAAAGATCGACTCGATGCCAGGTTCCGAGAGCTGCAACAGATGGTCAGGCCGACGGAGGAATTTTCAGCGGTCGCGCGAGAATGTCTGAATACCAGTGGTTTTCGGTGGGCATTGCGGATTGCATCGAGCGCTTGATTCAGAAAGGATGACGGAAAAGAGGTGAAATGCTACAATAGGGCGCGATGAGAATGATGAATGACGCACACATTCGAGAGGGATTGAAGCGCAAGCTGCTACGCCACCACATCGAGGATCAGGATACGCTTGTGATGGACGAGGTGGGCTTGCGTCATGGAGCGGCCAGTCAAGCAGCGTAGTGGGGTGCCATTGATGAGCGCGAAAGGTGCTTTCTTCCGGCAGAAGCAGTCCTGGTCACAGATCAAGGACGACCTTCTCTCTGCCTATCTCACGCCGTACTTGGCTAAGATGGCGTACCGCAGGAACCCAATACTCGTTGCAGACTGCTTCGCGGGAAAGGGACGGTTTGACGATGGGGAACCCGGGTCGCCAGAGTTGATCTATTCAGCCATCGAAGACCAGAAGGAACGATCCCCCCAAGCCGTGATCAAGCTCGTCTGCATCGAGCGGCAGTACTACGCGGAGCTTGTGCAGAACATGTCGGACAAGGAAACCGTCACGTGCTTGGACGGTGACTACGAAGAACGGATGGCCTACTTCCTGACGCAATACGATCCTCGTGGACAGGATCTCCTTCTCTATGTCGACCCGTACGGTATCAAGAGCATCCGATTCTCTCACTTCGACGCCGTGTCCAACAAGGGGTTCGGTTCGGTGGAGCTTCTACTCAACCTCAACACGTTCGGCTTCTTGCGCGAAGGTTGCCGTCTGCTAAAGAACTCAGCCCTCCGCGAGGCAGACGAGGAAGAGGACGCACCGGTATACGAGCCCGATGTGAATAGTATTCAGCTTCTCGACGAGATTGCCGGCGGTGATTTCTGGCAGGCGATCATCGACCAGTACTACGCACGCAACACCACCTTCCGCGAGGCGGAAGCACGTTTCTCCGCAGGGTACTGTGAGAGATTGAAGGGGGTCTTCGCGTACTCGCTTTCGATGCCCATCAAGACGAAGATATCCAACATCCCGAAGTACCGGATCGTCTACGGCACGAACCACCCCCACGGCCTGATTCTGATGTCCGACAACATGTTCCGGCGATGGCAGGAATTCAAGGAGTGCGATCGCAAGGGGCAGATGGTTTTGTTTGACCTCGACTACCCGGAAACCTTGGTAGAGACCTCTTCTGCGGCGTTGAAGCAGGCTATTGTGGAGTGTGCTGCCTAGAAGCGAGAACTTTCCGATTTTCTCGCGTGCTTGATAGATCGCTTCGGTATAGTGTACGATAGTTCACATTATAGAGAGGCGCTCAAGTCCATGGACGGGCGCGAGATCTTGATTGAGCGTGTGCCGGAACTAACGCCCGGGGGCCGGAAGCGCACCGCCATGGACTACAAGAGCAAGGATTACAAGGTCTACATACTGAGGAACCCAAAATGGCAACCAAGTCTTCTATAGAATGGACGGAGTCCACCTGGAATCCGGTCACTGGATGTACGAAGATCAGTGCCGGATGCAAGAATTGCTACGCCGAACGGATGGCAAGGCGGTTACATGCCATGGGGCAGCCGAACTACAGGAACGGATTCCAAGTCACCTGTCATCCCGAAACGCTGGAAGCGCCCCTGAAATTGAAGAATCCGCAGATGATCTTCGTCAACTCGATGAGCGATCTGTTTCACCGGGACGTTCCCGCCTCCTTCATCGACGAGATCTTCTTCACGATGAATGAGGCCCGCTGGCACTGCTTCCAGGTTCTCACAAAACGTGCGGGTCGGCTTGCACAACTAGCTGGGCGTTTCCGCTGGACGGGCAACATCTGGATCGGTGTTACGGTGGAGAATGCACGGCACACAGACCGTATCGACCTCCTTCGCGAAGTTCCGTCAAGTGTACGCTTCCTGTCTCTTGAGCCACTCCTCGGCGCACTGCCTGACCTGAACCTGGAGGGTATTGATTGGGTAATCGTGGGAGGAGAATCCGGGCCCGGATCCCGTCCCATTAAAGAGGAATGGGTGACCGAGATACGGAACCAGTGCCTCGATGCCGGTGTACCCTTCTTTTTCAAGCAATGGGGTGGAGTACGCAAGAAGGAAACCGGTCGCCTGCTGGAAGAGCGGACGTGGGATGAAATGCCCGCCTTCGCCCCCGAACTAGCGAAATAGCTGCTCTTTCCCGGAGTACTGCCGGCTACGCCGGCTTTTGCGCGCGATCCAGAGAGCCGCCAGTCGGCGGCGTTGATTTGGCCGAAAAAAGGAAGAGTCGAGCTTCCCGGGTTGTTGCGAGGCGTCCCGGCCTCTTGCCTCACTTCGTTTGCGAAAGCCTTGCCTTGCACAGCCGGTCAGGATCGCTGATAGTGCCCCTCGAACCAGTGAACTTACCGGAATATAGCAGGCATAACACACCTCCTTGAGATGCATTATACGTTAAAGTGTAAACCATGCGCCCGGAATATACCGAGGATATCGAGCCTCCTTGCCGATATTCGAACCTACTTTGAGCGGCAAGCGTCCTCCTGAGCGGTAGAGATACTACCCTCCTCGCTGCGCTCGTCGGGAACATACCCCGCTGGCACTGCGGCTGCGGGGCAGCCTCGTTCCAGCCCCCGGCCCCCAGCGCACCGGAAGCGGCTTCGCCTGCCGTTGCGCTGCCCATCCCCGACGCCGTCCCCGGCGTCCCCGCACAGACCACGCCAACAAGTTGGCACGGATCTGTGCTTTTTGCCCTCGGTGCTCCTGTGCCCTGAAGCGTGCTTTGCTCTGCTTTCATGGGCCGCGCCTCCGATGCGTCACACGCACCGCACCAACGCTTGGTGCAGGCTTGTGTTCCGGGTCGTCCTGACGGCCTCCGTGGTGTCGAGCATCCGGCTTCGCAAGCCGGGAAGCTCGACTTCTTCCTGTCTTCAAATGCCCCAAACACAACATCTTCCCAGCAGCAACACATCCCGCCATCGTGCGCAGCACGACGGCGCAAAACGACAATCCTCAAATCCAATGGCAAAAGAACACACTCAAACGCAGTTCCGAATCCCCGACAGCCAGCAACGGAATCCGAACCAATCTCTCTCTTATGCAGCCGCTCTTCACGCTCCAACAGCAAATCTTCAAGGTTGATTTCATGCACTGAACTGTTGTATGTTATTCCGCATGTCTCAACCGGTTACAATGATTCGTGTCTTCTGGTCCGCTCCCGGCGATGTCGTCGAAGAATGCAGTGCATTCTTCGAGACGGTCAGCGAATGGAATGACGTCCATTCCTCAGCGCATAGTACAACACTGAAACCCGTATCATGGAAACGCGATACCCATCCCGCGATTGGCCGTCCGCAAGCCGTCATCAATCATCAGGCCATGAATGCTTCTGACATTCTGATTGCCGTATTCCGCTCCAGGTTTGGATCTCCCACCGGGTGTGCAAATTCCGGGACGGAAGAAGAGATTCGGCGCAGCATCGCGGATGGCCGTGCCGTGATGCTGTATTTTCACGAACCGGAAGCGGATATGACCGAGGCTGACGCCGAACAACTGCGCCAATTGGCGCGGTTCAAGGAGGAAATGCGCCGTTCCGCGCTTGTGCATTCCTATGGCGATCCACAGGAATTCAAACGAGCGTTTGCCCTCCATTTGCCGATGGCCGTCAACGCGCTGCTCAAGCAGCAACGGTCGGATCAGATCGGTCCACGGATTGCCGCACCCCAGCCGCCACCTGTGCAGAACGTCATCGCGTTCAGCGGCGGACACAACGTGGGCAATGTCATCCAGCAAACCGTCGTTCACAAGTACACCGGCAAGCGGAAGCCGCCAGCCGGACCACCGGAAGGATCCATCGGAGCCGACCTGAGCAAGCGCAATTACTGCCGCTATCTGACCAAACGTTACAACGAATATCGCGAGGCCGACTCCAGCTATGGGAGAAAAACACGATTCTCCTATGCCTTCATCAGCAAGAGAGTCGAGCAGGCATTCGGAAATCCGATCAACATGAACCCCGTAGCGGCATTCGATGCTATATGTGATTTTCTCAAGGACTACATTGACCAAACGATTCAAGGCAAACGCAACCGGAGTCGTGGAGCGCCAAACTACAAGAGCTTTGATGAGTTTCTTGCCGAACAGGAAGTCAAGGCGCAACGCGGTGCGAAACGCAAGCGAAACCCTCCGCTGGATTAGCTTCGAAAGAGTGCCGTTCCGCGCTGTCCTTCGTTACCAGGGATATTCCACGCCGTCATCCGGCGCGATCCCGTTCACTGCCGCCCAAAAGCACCTCTCGCATCACCGAGGAATCCGCAAGCTGTAACCGCCATGAATCCCGTACAGCATCCTCTGTTCCCGATTCCTCCGCGCCCGCGCCATAGTCGTTTTCAGTGTTAACACCTTTTGATTTTCCTCGCCTTTAACTCGGTGCGCCGCATGGCCAGCAGATAGAGGCAGGGCATGAGCAGCAGTGCCACGGGCATTTCGAGGAGCAGGCCGCCGATGGCGCCGATGGCCATGGGTTGTAGCATGTCGCCGCCCTCGCCGATGTTCAGGGCCAACGGCAGAAAGCCCATCATCGTGGTCAGGGTTGTCATGACACGCGGGCGCAGGCGGATTTTGGCCGCGTTGATCACGGCGTCGCTCGGGGAAACATGATCGCGTTCCTGCAATTCCCCGGCGAAGGTCAGCAGCAGCACGCCGTCGTTGATGGTGGCGGCCACCACGACCAGGACGCCGATAATCACTGTGGCCCCGAGCGGGAACCCGGTGAGGTACAGGGCATAGACGACGCCAGCCAGGCAAACCGGGACACTGCCCAGAATGAGCGTTGGCAGTTTCATGCTGTTAAACTGCACGGTCAGAATGATGAACGAGAAGAAAAGCGCGAAACCGAGCACGGAGAGCACGGTGTTATTCATGTCGGTCATCATTTCCGCACTTCCGCCGAAACTCAGCTCGTAGCCGGGGGGATAATCAAGATCGGCCAGCAGGCTCTTCAATTGGGCGACACCGCCTCCAAGATCACCGCCCGCCAGATCCACTTCAATCGAGACCTGCTTAACCTGGTCTTCGCGGATGATTTCCACGGGGCCGACGCCGGAGCGCACATTCGCGACATCACGAACGCGTAACGTCTGTCCACCGCGCCGCGACAGGGGCAGGTTTTCGATGTCACGGCGACTGTTGATCTTGATTTCCGGCACGAGGGTGCGAATGTCGATGTATTCGGAGCCCTCACGGTAGCGGGTCGATACGGTGCCATTGATCAGCGTGCGCAAGGTATTCGCCACGTCGGCGACCTCGATGTCAAGTTCCGCAGCCTTGGTCCGGTCGATGCTGATCTGGTATTCGGGGCGCGAGAGATCCATGGAGATCGTAACACTGGCGACGTTGCCGCTTTGCCGCATGGTGTCGGCGGCACGCCGGGCAAGATCGCCAAGCATGCCGGTGTCCTGACCGCGAATCTGCAAAATGAAATCCGATGCCTGCATCCCCTTGATGCCCTTGATCGCGTTCTGCCTCGCCATGGCCCGAACTCCGGGCAGGGGTGTCTGTGCGACTGTCTTGCGCAGCGACTGGACGTAATCGGCCGTGCTGACATCACGTTCCGCCTTCGGAACAAGCTGGATATTCAATTCGCCTTCGGTTGCGACCTCGTAGGTGGTCAGCCCCCGGATCTGCCCGCCTGCCAGCGAAAACACACTCTCCACAAGCGGATCCTTGCTGATCTGCTGTTCGAGTTTACGCAAGGCCTGATCGGTTTCCCGGATCGCCGTGCCCGTGGGCAGACGCACTTTGACCATCAGCCGCCCGTCGTCCATTCGCGGCAGGAATTCGCCGCCGACCCGCCCAAGCAGGAAACCGCCCCCGATCAAGACGGCAACGAAAACAGACAACACCAGCCAACGCCAGCGCAGAATGGGACGCAGTGACTTTCCATACCATTCGGTGACATTTTTAAAAACATTTTCAAAACCGGTGGCAACCCGCGCCGGACGACGATGGCCGAAAAGTACGGCAGCCACCATCGGGGTTGCCGTGACGGCGACCGTGAGGCTGATCACCACGATGCCGGCGACAACCAGGATCAGTTCACGGAATAAAAGGGTGGTCAGGCCCGGAACAATCAGGAATGGCACGAACAACGCCAGGAAGGAAAATGTGGATGCGACGATGGCCGGCCCGACCTCGCTGGTGGCCTGGATGGCCTGCGATGCAACGTCCCCCTCGGGATCTTCATGATGCAGGCGACTGATGTTTTCGAGCACGACAATACTGTTATCGAGCACGACGCCGATGGCGATGACCAGACCGCCCAGGGAAAAGATGTTCAGGGAAAAACCCGCCAGTTTCATCACGCCGAAATTGACGATCAGGGTGAGCGGCAGCCCAAGACACATGACGAGTACTTGCCGCGCACTGCCCAGAAATAGATAAACAATAATAATCAAAAGAACGGCGGCGCCGAGCGCTGCGTCACGCACGCCGTTCAGCGATTGCCGGACGTATTCGGCCTGGTTCTCGATGGTCGCGATCCGGACCGCATCCGGGAAAGAGGATCGCAGTTCGGCAAGGCGCGCGGCCACGGCATCGGCTACTTCAACGGTGTTGGCCTCGGCTTCCTTGAGCACGGATATTTTCACACAATCCGTACCATTGAAGCGCGTGATCACGCGCTCGTCCTCATGCGCATCCTCAACGCGGGCAATATCACGCAGGGTGACTTTGTCCGGGCCGCGACGGGCCATCAGGACCGAGCGGATTTCCTCGATCGATTCGAACTCGCCGGTGGTGCGGGCGATGATTTCCATTCCTCCGGACGTCACCCGTCCTGCGGTCCGTTCGAGGTTTTCGGCGCGTAGTCGGCTCAGAACCGTATCCAGCGACAGCCCGTATTTCTCAAGCGCAGCGGGATCCAGCAGCACTCGGATTTCCCGCTCCAAGCCTCCGACAATAGCGGCGCCTGCCACACCTTTCACTGCCAATAGCCGCTCCTGCAACCAGTTGTCGGCCCACTCGCGCAATTGAACGGGGCCCCACGTTGGGGAGCTGACCGCAAGCTGCATCACCGGAAGCTGCGACGGATCGGCCTTGAATACAAACGGCGGCTCAATGTCCTCGGGCAAGTCCTGCTCGGCGCGTGTGAGCGCGGCCAGCACGTCCTGAAACGCCACGTCAATGTCCGTGCCGTAATCGAAACTGACATCGAGCGAGTAAACCCCTTCCCGTGCGAATGATCCCAGCGAATCCAGGTTGTCGACCGTCGCCACGAGGCGTTCGAGGGGGTCGGCGATGTCCTTGTCGATCTCTTCCGGGGTCGCCCCCGGCCAGCGGATCTGCATCTTCACGAGCGGATAGGTGACATCCGGCAGGAAATCCACCGGCAGGCGGGTCAGCCCATACAATCCCAGCACCACCAATGCGGTGGCGATGGCGCTTGTGGCGAGGCGGCGGTGGACGGAATAGTGGGTGATTCTCATTGGTCGCCTCCGGCGCTCGCCGGGGATTTTCCAGACTTCGCTTGTGTGCCGCCCGGTGACTTGCCGCCGCCCGGGCTTCCTTGTCCGGGCACGCGAACGGGCTGGCCGTCGCGCAACGCATTCTGGCCTGCCACAATAACGCGTTGCCCCGCCTCAATCCCGCTGCGAATCTGAACCGTCTTGTCCTGTTCGATCCCGGTTTCAATCACCCGCCTGTGCGCTTTGCCCTGTTCGACCACAAAGACATAGCGCTCGCCTGACGGAGCGGTCAGGACGGCTTCAACAGGCGCCAGCACGGCGTTGTCGGCACGCTCCAATTCAAGGCTTAGCCGGGCGAACATGTGGGGCGCCAGATCGGCTGGTTCGTTCAACTTCGCTTCGACTGTCCGGGTACGCATGGTCTCATCGAGTTGCGGATAGACACGTACCACTTCCGCCGGGAACGTCCTGCCGACCAGCGCATCGAGCATAACGTGCAGCCGCAACCCTGGACGCATCGCGGCGGAATGCGCTTCAGGCACAGAGAAGCGAATCACCAGCGAATCCGGGGCATACATCTCCAGCAGTGGACTCCGCGGCGAGGCCAGATCGCCGGGACGCACATGCACGGCAGTGATGACACCGTCAAACGGCGCCGTGATTACATTCTCGGACAAATGCGCACTGGCAAGGGCCAGGCGGGCGACGGCTTCTTCCACCGCCGACTCCTGAACGGCAATCTCGGTCTGGGTGGGACCGGCCTTGAGCATTTTAAGGTTTTCCCGAGCTGATGCCAATTCGGCCTCGGCTACATCCATTCGCTCACGGGCCTGATCAACGCTTTGCTGCGAAGTGAAATCGTCGGCGACCAGTTGTTTCTGACGCTCGGAGCTGCGGCGCGCTTCGACAAGCGTTGCTTCCCAGCGCCGGACGTTGGCTTCGGCCTTGCCGATTTCCTCGGGCCGCGCGCCGGCCTTCAGGTCGGCCAGCTTTGCGCGGGCGACCGCCAATGCCGCCTCGGCGGCCTGGACCTCGGCGCGATGCACCTCGCGGTCTATCTCGACAAGCTTGTCGCCGCCGGCAACCGTATCGCCCTCGCGCCAGGGACAATACGCGATCGGGCCTTCCTTGGTCGCGGCGATCACCACCGTATCGGCGGCAACCACTTCGCCACTCAAATCAAGGCGCTGGACGATTTCTCCGCGCCGAACAGGCGCAACCTCGACCAGCAATGGGGCGGGTTGTTTTTTTCCATTCTGCGGTGACGATTGCCCCGATTGCCCGGACCGGCTGAACCAGATCGCCCCCCCGACGGCCGCTGCAATCAATATCGATGCCACGATCAGGATTCGTTTTCGATTCTTCGTCATAGTCACTCACTCTCTTTCGCGGAAGTCTTCGTCTGTTCAACCAACGATTGGCCCACGGCGCGCTCGAACCGCGCCTTCGCGGTGTACCAGTCCAGCCGTGCCTGCACGAGGCAGCGCTCGGCCTCGGTCTGTGCGGTCTGGGCATCAATAAGGCCGACAATCGAGATGATACCGTTCTTGTATTCGCCCTCGGCCAGGCGGGCGCTCTCGCCGGCGCTGGCGGTCAACCTGGTGGCCGCGTCCACGGCATCGGCCGACTCGATGAGCCGCCAATAACCGGTCCAGACCTCCAGTTCGATGCCTTGCAGAAGGTTGGCATGGTCGGCCATGGCGCGCGCCAGGTCCGCCTGGGTGCGCCGAGTCCGATGGCCGCGCTCAAAACCATCAAAGAGGGGGAAACGTAGCGACAGACCCGCCGACCATTCATCCTGCTCGGGCACGAACTCCGTGTCCTTGCGTCCGGCGCTCACCCCGGCGCTGAGCGTCGGCCAGTAGGCCGCCCGACTACCGGCGATTTCCGAGCGGGTTGCCGCAATGTGTGCCAACGCGGCCTGCAATTCGGGGCGTTGGCGTGCGGCCTCGTCGAAGAGCTGCTCGATGCGCGGAAGCTCCTGTTGTTGCAAGTCGCCGGACAACTCGACGATTTCAAACGCCGTATGGATTGGCAGCCCCATGGTTCGTGCCAGGCGGCCCTGCGATATCCGCACGCCGTTCCGTGCCTGCACAAGCAGCAGTTCCGCGTCGGCGCGTTGGGTTTCCGCCCGCAACACGTCCGAACGCGTTACCACCCCGGCTCCATGTCGCGCCAGGGCCATATCGAGTTGATACTGCGTACGCTTCACGGTTTCCTGCGCGACCGTCAGGAACCACTGCGCACCAAGCAATTCATAATAGGATTCCTGGACGGAGATCGCGACATCCTGCAAAGCGGCGTTGTGACGGAAGTCCGCCTCCAGCAGCGCCGCCTCCGCGCCCGCGACACGGGCCCGGCGCGCGCCCCCGTCGAAAAGCAAAACACTCACGTCGATACCGCCTGTATACGTGTCCCGCGTTTCACTCTCTCGCTCGCTGTCGAGCAGGACCGACCTGCCGCGCGCCGCTTCGGCACGGAGGTTCGCGCTTGGAAAATACGCCGCGCGCTCCTCGCCGACTCGTGCCGCCGCGGCCTTGGCCGCCTGCCAGGAACCGCGTGTCTGTGGATTGCGCGCAAGCGCAATGCCCATGCAGTCGGCAAGCGCAAGCGGACCATCCTCCGCGGATGGTGCCGGCACACCCGTATCATCCGACACCGGTATCTGGCGAGCCAGTGCCGAACGGGTGTTGGCTGACGCTTGAAAAGGGGCCGACGATGCGGACGGGATGCCCGCCGCGCTCTCGTGGCCACTCCACGACATGCAACCGCCCCCCGCTACGATCGTCAGACACAAACAGAGGGCTGGCAGCGCTATGGGGGATATTGGAATGGTGGAAGATTGGAATGTTGGACGGGGAGAACTTGCGGTTCGGGAAGGCAAACGCCTTGCTTTATGTTCAAGAATTCGTTGCGTCACTGTCCGGCGGATTGTCTTGTCTATCCGGTCCAGTATTCCATTGCCCCACCGTCTAATCCCATGGAAATCCCGTTTATGCCATTTACGCATAATCCCACGCTTCCATTCAATTCCTCTATTCCACCATTCCATCACTCCACCATTCCAGTCTTCCCGTTTTCCCGCCTTCCCGTCTTCCACTCCCCAGCGGCATCATTCCGGGACCCTGTCCGGTGCAGTGCGAACGGCGGCGCATCATCTCGAACAGCTCGCGTTGCTGAACCGGGGTCAAGACGTCCATTTGCCCAAGCAAATGCTCGATTACGAGGTCCTGCATGCGGCGTTGCCCGGCAAGAATCTCGTCCTGTTTGGCGCGCAAGGTCTCGCGGTCGGGCTCTGCTGCCGCGATCAGTTCCAGCAGCTCCGTCCGGCGGCGGTTGACTTCCTCGCGTACGATCCGAGCGGACTTCTGAAAGGCAGCGAGGCGCGGTTCAATTTCCTGCCATTGCGCGTCCGTCACATTGAGTCGGCTGTGCAAGGGGCACCACACCTCGCCGTGGCGCAATTTGCCGGCGCGCCAGTGCGCCGCCCGAATTGCATGGACAGCCCAGCTCCCGACGAAAGCAACATTGAGCGCAACCGAAAGCACGATGAGCAAGGGTACGAACTTCTTCCACATGGTCAGCCTCTTTCCGGATTCAGGGATGTTGGACCGATGGAACGTTGGAATGTTGGAACATTGGAAGAATGGAAAACCAAGAACACCGCAGTCCTTGCTGCCAAACATTCCACCATTCCATCATTCCAGTATTCCATTCTTCCCATCATTCCACCATTCCAGTCTTCCATGGTTTTCCCGTCATTCCGTTGTTGTTACAGCCAGCGCGAAATAGTTGTCGGCAAGCGAGCCGCCCGGCGCCTCGCCGAGATAGTCGAGTGGATAAGTGTCGACCGGATCGGGTTGCACGTTTTTAGCAGTCGGTGCGGTCAACGGGCCGGAAGCCGCCCCCATCACAAGACCGATTGACAAGCCGACAACCAGTACAGCAGCGGCGGCGGCATGCATGGGCGCCGACGTCAAGCGCCACCAGCGCACCAGGTTCCAAGTCTCGAACCGATCGTTTTCCTGCCGCTGCCGCGCCATTGCCAG
>JAWODU010000072.1:0-25001 GCA_046483125.1 Kiritimatiellia bacterium | reverse complement strand
GTGTATACACAAGTACGCAACAAGCCCCCATCTCGCTTCATACTGGACACAGTTCCAGAGGTCTGAGCAAACCGCCGCCCCTGAAATGTAGTTTTAAAGAAAGTCAATTTTGGAAGCAGAAGGTGGAAGATGCATGGCGGGAAGCTTCTATTGTATGGCTTTGCGGCGTCCGTCGCTGTGGCAAAACTACGCTGGCGAAGAGTTTTGGTGACGATCGCATCAGATACGTCAACTGCGACCTGCCTGTAAGTGCGGATATGACGGCAAGCCCCGAGTTGTTTTATAAGAGGTCTGAAAAACCCATAGTAGTATTTGACGAAATTCATCAATTGCCGGAGCCCAGTCGCCTATTGAAAATTGGCGCCGATATGTTTCCGGATTTGAAAATTGTGGCTACGGGGTCATCTACACTTGGGGCGAGCCGGAAATTCAAGGATACGCTCATTTACCAATTTGTTTGAGTATCTCCTTAAGCAAAGTGGCGGATTGCTGGAAATCTCCCAAATTGCTTCCTCAGCGAGGATATCCCGTCCAACAGCACAAAACCATCTTCATGCCCTGCAGGCGACTCATGCGATCACCGTATTGAGGCCCTTTCATGGCGGCGGAGGGAAGGAGTTGGTGAGGATGCCCAGGGTATACGGATTCGATACCGGTTTTGTCAGTTTTTGCCGCGGCTGGGACCCTCTGAGACCGGATGACTATGGAAATCTCTGGGAACACCTTGTGCTTGAACATTTACAGGCGCACGTTTCATCGTCGCGAATCCATTTCTGGCGGGATACTCCGGGGCATGAAGTGGATTTTGTTTTGCCTCACAACAGGGATAGAATTGATGCCATCGAATGCAAATGGAGACCGGATAAATTCAATATACGCAATCTGAGGGCTTTTCGCAAAATATACCCTGAAGGGGAGAACTATCTAATAGCTCCGTTAAGCGGGGAGGGCTAAGCCACGTTTGCGAGCCGCAAGAGCGGCTCGCATCACGTCTCTGGCGCAACTTGTTGCGCCAGAGTGACCTATTCATCAACTCCAAGAGTTGATGAATAGGTCAGGCTAAGGGCCCACGCAAAAATAACTTCACGTTTTGGCCGCCGATGCATCGCGGCCGGCGGCGCCGCACGTATAATACAGGTTCATGACCAGCGGACAGCCGACGTCGGTCATTATGATGTTCTTTCAGAATTTCCGCAGTGCCTCTCCATGGCAGAACACTTAACGAATGCACCTTGAGCATCCCGGCCGGCGGGAGCGAGCCGCCTTCGGACCTGCGTCGCCACCACAAACCCCGCCTGGCGGAAATGTGTATCCCGCGTCAATGCCTTGTGAATCCGTAATTCTCTCATCACCACAATACTTGCGCAGTCGCTGAATGAGTAATTTTTATCTCTGTGCCGGCAAAGGAACGACGTTGAGATGAAGAAGGAATGGTGATAAAGTCACTGGAATTATGAGATATTTGCGTTGTTTCGGTCGTGCGGGATCGTTGACCGCACGACCATTGGATATGAGATAGGACGCCTGTATGAGAGTCTTGTTTGTTGCCGAAGAATTGGATCTACCGGAACAGCACGTCATACAACACCTGGCCAGGCAAGGTGTGTCGGTTGATGTCGCGGTATCAGAGTCGGACCGCAAGGGAAGTGCGCTGAAGGAGGCGGGGATTGATGTGTCCAGGTTCCGATTCGGTCATCGGTTCGATTTACGTTGCGTTCGTTTCCTGGAGGATAGACTGCGCAATGGGAACTACGATATCATGCACTGCCTCCGCAACAACCGACCTATCTCGAACGGAGTCCTTGCGGCACGAAAGTCAAGAGTGAAGATCGTAGTTTACAGGGGCATCATCGGGCATCTGCACCGTTGGGACCCGGCGAGCCGGTTCAGCTACCTCAATTCCCGTATTGACCGGATAGTGTGTGTGTGCGATGCGGTTCGGAATTATCTGCTCAGCGTGGGCGTGCCCGGCCGCAAAGCTGTCACCATTTACAAAGGTCACGACCCAAAGTGGTACACCGCGGTCAAGCAAACTGATTTCGCAGCCATCGGAATTCAACCTGATACGTTCTTGATCGGCTGTGCCGGGGCGATGAGACCACGTAAGGGGGTGGATGTGCTGATTCGCTCTCTCGACCATCTCCCGGAGAGTCTTCCGGTAGAGCTGATGCTGGCAGGCAAAGTGGCCGACACGAAACTCAGTAAACTGGCCGAGAGTCCCCGCTATAGATCCAAGGTGCACCTCCTTGGACATCGGCCTGATGCGGCTTCCCTAATGGGATCCTGCCATGTCTTCTGTATGCCTTCGCTGAGGAGAGAAGGTTTGCCGAGGGCGGTGATCGAGGCAATGGCTCAAGGTGTTCCGGCCGTGGTCACCAACGTGGGCGGGAATCCCGAAATCGTGGAAGATGGTATCAGCGGGCGTGTTGTCCAGCCCGGATCGCCGGAAGCTCTGGCTCAAGTTTTTGCCGAATTAGCCTCTAGCGAAGACAGACGCAAGACCATGGGCGAGATGGCCCGGCAGAGAATCCAATCGCATTTTCATATCGATGAGACCTTGCGACGGACGTTGGAATTGTACGAGGACGTAACTCATCATTGAAAGTGTCGTACGAACCTGAAACTCTTTACCGCATGAACTGCTTCGCACGTTGTCAACCGATACTTCGAACGGCATTCAAGACGCCGATTTCGGTCAGATAAGGCTAATGCCTATTAAAGTAGGCATTGGCAAAAAGTAGCCTGTAACGCGTCAATCAGAGTTGATGTTCCGTTGTTATGTTAGTAAAGTGCCAGTGTTCTTTGGAAGGCGAATGCGTTTGTGCATTGCTCACGGAACGGGTTACACGCACTGCCGGGACCCTGATCGAAGCCAGCCCTGAATAACGGGCGGGGGGTATATCACGGCAGGCCAAACAGCTCGAACCCTTCGGGGTCGAGTATAGAAGGAGGTGAGCAACGTGGTAGCCAAGAAGAAAGCCAAGAAGAAGACAAAGAAAAAGGCAAAGAAAAAGGCAAAGAAAAAGACAACAAAAAAGAAGGCAGCTAAGAAGAAGAAGAAATAGCGTAGCCTTCCAGGGCGTATAAGCCCTGAACGCTAACTTGGAATGGCGGCATTGGCGAGCGGTATAGAGCTCCTGATGCCGCCGTTTCTTTTTGCAGAGACCATTTGCTTTGACACCGCAGCGCGTACGGTGTAATTTGCTCTCGCAACGGGCAATTAACGCGGAAGGATCGTCGATGAATATGGTTTTACCTCCGGCCGGTATAGGCTTTGCCCTGGCCCAGTCTAATCTTGCCGGAAAAATAATAGTAGCTCTCCTTTTTGCCGGTTCGATATTTGCCTGGTCCCTCATGGTCAGCAAGATCAGGGAACTTCGCGAGGTGAAACGCTGGTCGGACGGTTTTGTCAAGGCATTCAGACAGGAGGCGCATCCGGCATCTCTTTACCTCAAACGGCGCAGATATGATCCCAGCCCCCTTTATCTGATATACAGCAGGTCATGCGCGTTTCTGGGATCCGCCCTGGAAGCCGCAGGTAACCCCCCTGATGACCTGTTCATGGGCGAGCTGGGCAGGGAAACACAACGAAAAATCGGCAGAATCGAAATCAACGGCATCAGGAATATTGCCGAGAGGACTATGGCAGATCAGGTGCTTCTGCTTGAAAACCACATGGGCCTGCTTGCAACAGCCACGACAACCGCTCCTTTTCTGGGCCTGCTTGGTACGGTGTGGGGGGTTATGGACGCGTTCGGCGGAATGGCTTTTACTGCCAATCCTATGCTTTCTGAAGTTGCCCCCGGAATTTCGGGCGCTCTTTTAACCACCGTGGTTGGACTGCTCGTAGCCCTGCCTTCGGCCATCGGGTACAACATGCTCAGTGACAGAATACGCAGGTTCTGCGTTGAGATGGACAATTTCGTTCAGGAACTCATGTCGGAACTGGAGCGCCAGTATCTTCGGCAGGATTGAGGTGCACCATGGCAGTAAGCACTCCGCACAGCTCCCTGAAACAGATCAGTGAAATTAACCTGACTCCGCTCATGGACCTTACTTTTATTCTGCTGATCACGTTTATTATTACCTTTCCGCTTATAGAGCAGGGAATACCCGTTAATCTGCCGGAAGCAAAGGCAAGTGAAATAGACGCTCAGAGCGCCAGGAGCGTTTCTATTGACCGGGACGGCAGGATTTACCTGGAAAACGTGCCGGTCAGTATTGACAACCTCGCCGTGAAACTCGGTGCCATGGTCAGAGCAGGCGACCCGCCGACTGTCATGGTGAGGGCGGACAAGAGCGTGCGATACGGCAGAGTAGCCGCTGTAATGAGGGTTCTGCACGAGACAGGAGTGTCAAAACTGGCGCTGGTCACAAAAGCGCAGGATACGGAAACATTATGAATCCCCGCTTTGTTCATTATCTCAAGATAGTCGCGCTGGTGCATATCGCGCTGGTCGCCGTGTGGATCGGCTTCACGGTGGCGCGCGGTTTCCTGACGGGCAAAAACGAAACGGTGATACCGGTTGAATTTGTGGTTGAATCGCCCGCGCTGCACCAGCCGGCAACGCAGCCTCCCGAAATCAAGCCGCCTCAATCCCCGGAACCACGGCCTCCCGAACGGAAAATAGAGGTAAGTCAAAAGACGGTCGTGCGGCGGTCCGAAGAGACGACCGAACCGAAAATACCCGACGCGGAGGAAATCAAACGCATACTGAGCAATAAGGAGCCGCGCACCGTTTCCCCGACCGTAAGCTCGGAACATTCAAGATGTATGGCGCTGATAAAGCAAACACTTCGTTCGGCCTGGGCACAGCCGAGCGCTGGGGCGGCGGGCGACTCCGTAGTACAGGCGAAGATAAAACTGGATCATTCGGGGAAAATTGTTGAACGGAGCCTTACGGCCCGGTCCGGCAACCCGGTAATGGATGAATCGGTAATGGAAGCCCTTCAGGCTGTAGATAGAATCAAGGGTCTTTCCAGGGAATTTCTTCGTAATAATCGCTCGATACCTGTATCGTTCCGCGTACTCGATCCGACATGAAAAGAAACCTTTTAATTATAGCGGTCATTCCGGCAATCATGCAGTGCGCTTACGCGCAGGGCTCCCTGAAAATAGAAAAAACGGGGGCGGCCAGGACGCTTATAAGCCTGGGATTGCGTTGCCGGGGACAGGCCGCCGGCATATTCATGAACACTCTTGAAGAAGACCTGGAACGATCAGGCTGGTTTACAACGGCCGCCGGGGAAAGGGCGGCACTGCGAGTTTCCGGTGATTGCCGCCAGACAGGAAAGAAGATCGAGGTGGATTGTGTGCTGAGCCGCATATCCGGTCGAAACATCTTCCGCAAAACCATACAAGGCCCCAGTGAATCAGCCAGGCGCATGGCCCACGAACTGGCGGATTACATAGTTGAATCAGTCAAGGGCCGCCCGGGAATTGCTTCCACGCGTATCGCGATGATCAGGTCCGTCAACAGCGAAAAAGATGTTTACGTCTGTGACGCCGACGGTAGAAATGTTCTGAGGGTAACGAGCGATCGTACAGAATGCCTGTCTCCCGCCTGGGCGCCTGACGGAAACGCTATAGTATACACATCGTATCACGGCAGAGGCAGTTACCCGGACACCTACAGCATCGATCTTAAAGAGGGCGTGCGAAAAACAATTTCGGCTTACCCCGGGCTGAATGTTCACGCCGACGTTTCTCCGGACGGCAACAGAATGGCCCTGATACTGTCGCGTGACGGCAACCCGGAACTCTACGTTAAGGACCTCGAAAACAGCCGGCTCAGACGGCTTACCAGAACTGCTGGGGGAGCTGAAGCCAGTCCATCATGGTCTCCCGACGGCCGTAAAATAGTATTCGTTTCCGATACCACTGGAAGACCGCAATTATACATCACGGAAGCCGACGGGGGAGCTGTAGAAAGACTCACTTACAGGGGAAGCGAAAACGCAGCACCCGACTGGGGACCCGGCGGACGAATAGCCTGGAGCAGTCGCAGGGGAGGGCGGTACCATATATGTACAGGCAGCCCGGACGGCGGTCAAACCAGGCAGATCACCCGAGACCCGGGGGCGGACCACGAGGAACCGACGTGGGCTCCGGACGGCCGCCATATCGCTTACACTCGTACGGAAACGTATAACTCCTCTATCTACTTGCTTGACACAATGGAAAATACGCAGGTACGATTGATCCAATTGCCGGGCAACTGGTATTCTCCGGCCTGGGGGCCGGGCGGAAACTGACACATGAACACGGGGCGAACGCCCGTGAGGGAGCAGAATTATGCGTATATCTTATTGTCTGAATATTGCCGCCGCTGTTCTTCTGTGCGGGTTTTTAACGGCGGGCTGTAAGAGCACGGGGAAACCCGCTTCGGGAACCGGAACTGAAGACGTTTTGACTTTGCGGGATGTTGACGAACCCCTTGGCGACCGGTTTATGGAAGGTGAAAGGGTGGGGCCTTCGTTTGAAAGCGTTCATTTTGCTTACGACAGTTTCCAAATCAAAAGGTCGGAGATAGACGAAATCGAATCGGTGTACAATTACATGAAACGAAATCCGGGTGTCCGCCTGGTCGTGGAAGGACATTGCGACGAACGGGGAAGCAGGGAATATAATATCTCGCTGGGCGAACGCAGGGCGCTGGCGGTCAGATCGTACCTGATAGGGCTCGGTATTGACAGTTCGCGTATCCAGACGCGCAGTTATGGAGAAGAGCGCCCGGCGGACCCGAGCCACAATGAAAGAGCCTGGCGACTGAACAGACGCGCCGAGTTTGTTCTTATCCGTTAAAGACGCGCCCGGCCTGATGGACGCCCGTATGAAACTGATAAAGGCGTCCTGACAACCCATGGAAACTATCTTGCCATCGGACGCTTTTCAGCACCTCGCCTTTGCGGGGGGAACGGGCGCCGGCGAAATTCTTCTGGTATTCGTAGCGGTTCTCATACTTTTCGGCCCCCGTAAACTGCCGGAATTCGCGCGCATGCTGGGCCGCGCGGCACAGCGCCTGAGGCGCGCTTCCGCCGAGTTCCACGATGAGATCATGCGTCTTGAGGACGGCAACGGAACGGACAAGCAGTCCGGGAACGAAGATAACACGAAACCGGGCGTTTACGAAGAAGTCGACGGCGAGCGCGGAGATGACAGTAATGACCTCGCAGGATGAACTGGATCCACGGGGAAACAAATCGTTTCTTGAGCATCTCCAGGATCTTCGCGCAACGCTCCTGTGGTCCCTCGCGTTGCTGGCGGCGGGAATAGCCGTCGGAATTCCGCTGGCGCCAAGCGTATTTCAACTGCTGAAGGCGCCGGTGGACCGGGCCGGACTGAGGTCCGCGGAATTTCTCAAAGTAATCAAAGTAACCGGCGGCTTTACCGCCGCGATGCGCATCGCGTTCTGGTCCGGAGTTATAATAAGCGCGCCGTTCATCGTTCTGACGGCCTGCAGGTTTATATTCCCGGGGCTCAAACGGGGTGAAAAAGCCGCCGCGAAAACGGCGTTGTTCAGCGCTGTGGTCCTTTTTTTTGCGGGGGTTCTCGTCGGTTACAGCCTCACGCTTCCCGTGGCACTTCGCGTAATGTTGAATATAAACCGCTGGATGGGAACGTCATGGGAATGGGTCGAGCTGAGCGATTATGTGACTTTCGTACTGCGTCTTCTACTCGTATTCGGGCTCGCGTTCGAATTGCCCGTTGTGCTGATCACCCTCGGACACCTCGGAATAGTGACACCGGAAGTTCTGAGCAGGAAACGGCCTTACGTCATCGTTGGTCTCATGATACTGGCAATGCTTCTTACGCCTCCGGATCCGTTGACGCTTCTCATGATGGCTGTGCCGATGACAGCTCTCTACGAGCTTTGTATTCTGGCTTTGAGGTTCAAGTCGCGTAACACCCGCCCTTGAAACAGACAGGGCGGACCCGTATTTTCATGCGTAGAGAGGACCCAGGTCACGGCAAACCGCGAAATCATCGCCCCCGTACCGGTCCCACATGGTCGGCCGGAATACGTGCTCGTCGGGGATGTTTTTCATATCGACGGGAATCCTCAGCATCGCGTTTAGGGTTACCATATCCGCGCCGATATGCCCGAAAGAATTGGCATCGTGGTTCGGTCCTATCCTGGACATATACTCGAACGAGCTCATGCCCCGCGGAGCCCAGAAGCTTTCAGGCCACGTCGGGTCGGTAACCTTACTGATATGCGACGCCACTTTCGCGGGCAATTTAACCGTGCTCCCTTCCACAACGGAACATGTGAGAGAGTCTCCCACAACGTTATACCGGTAAGCTGTCATCGGTATGCCGCCCGGAGAAGTGTATTGGCTGGACAGTCCGTCTCCCGGGAAATACACCAGGTTCGCCGCCGTGTAAGTAGTGGCTTTGGCCGCTTTCTGCATGATGTTTTGTTGTATTTTCCTGTTATTCCGTATTTTTTCGGCCACAGCGTAAACAGGCATCTTCTTACCGCCGGCAACAAGCTTAGGTACGTCCACAGCGTAATCCAGGGCCGCGGAGCCCGAATTTCTCTTATCAATCAGTCCCTGAGGGACGATTTTTCCGACGTCTAATCCGGTAGCCGCCTTGATACTTTTCGGAGTCCAGTTCGTCCGTATGTCCGCAAACAGCTGGGGAAAACCCGTAACCTGCGAAGCGAGGAGCATACCTATGGCATTTTTCGAATCGTTTTCCGTCCCGACGGTCATGGGAGCACGCCAGCCGTTCCAGTCAAACGAACTGTTCAGGATCGATTCGGCAAGGTCAAAATTCGGATACAGGTCCGTCCACTGGCGCTGGCCCTGCGTGCCGGCAGCTATCGCGTTGTATCCCTGAGCATATTCGACATCCGCCCTGAAGCCCTGCCGTTTGCCCGTTTTGGAGTCCGCCAGGAGAGGATTGCCGACCATAAGATCGCGCACTATTAAAGCCATTTTGATACAGTCATCAAGAAGCTTGCCGCTCTTCTGCGGTCTCTTCCCCGTCCCGTAATCGATCTTGAAGTTTTCGGCAAAGAAATCCCTGGCTTTTTTCAGCTCTTCATGATCGTAAAGCCCTTTATCCATTCTGCCGCGGAGGACAACCATGTCCACCGAGGCGGAACCCATTCCGAAATAGTCCAGCATCAGGTTTCTTCTGACGTCCGAACCGATGATCCCCATCGACACTCCGCCGATTCCCAGATAATTCTTCCCCCGTATTTCCGCTACCGCCGCCGCGCAACGGGCAAACCGCAACAGCCGTTCGGAAACGCAGGAGGAAAGCGGCCCGTTTTCATTTTCAAGGTCCGGACTGTATATTGAAAAGATCGGCCGCTTCTTTTCATCCATGGCCGCCGTAAAAGCCTTCAGCCAGACTGCGCCGGGACGGTCCGTCTGGTTCAGTCCGTAAGCCGCCTGCTGCCATTCCGTGCTCCCCAGACCGGTGCAGACGCTCATTAATTCGTCGCTGTAAGCCCACGAACGGCTGACCCATATATTCGCGCTGACGCCCTGTTCAATATAGTACTTCTGCGCAAGGGCGCCCGTCCTGGCTCCATAAACCAGTTCAGGAGGCACCACAACCCGAACCGGAGTACCGTCGGGCAGTTTGACGTTCCCGGACACCAGCTTGTACACCTTTTCGACCAGACGCCACGTTTTTTTGACGTTATCCTCGTAGGCCCCGGTTCGGCCGTCTATGACCGGAGTAATCGCTATGGTCGGAATGTGGCCGACAAGGGGGCGGGGGGAGGGGGCAAAACCGCGCCGTGAATCGGCGAGAACGTCGAACTGTGTTTTTTGCTTCTTCTTCCTGCCAGTGCTCATGTTACTTCTCCTCAGTATCGCAAAAGTCTCGAATAGTGAAACCCCTTACCATACTGCCGCCCAGGCCCGTTTGCAAGACATTAACCCGCCGTTGCGTGCAGCCCGCCTTGCTCTTCCTGTATCGCGGATAAGCGGTCCTGTTTTCAAAGCTGTGACTTCCGTCAAACTTGACATTTTGCGTCCTTCAGCCGACAATTACCCCCCTATGTACAGACTCGCAGCCGCCATATACAGATACAGGGAACTTCTTCTGATCCTTGTGGCCCGGAACCTGAAGATCAGGTACAAGAGCTCTATGCTGGGTTTTTTCTGGTCTCTGCTGGTGCCGATTGCCCTGATTGTTATCTACTCGTTTTTTCTCAACATCCTGAAAGTATCCACCAACCTGGCTACACTCGTAGTGGGCATTATCGTGTGGCAGTTTCTCGTGACGTGCATGGGTGATTCCCTGCACGCGATAATAGGCAACGGCCCTCTGGTCAAGAAAACCTCTTTCCCGAGAATTATATTGCCCATGGCGATGGTGCTGGGAAACCTCGTGAATTTTTTTCTTTCATGCGTGGTTCTGGCGGCCTTTCTCATCGTTGTGGGCTCCGATGTCGGTTCGCTTTATTTTCTTCCTTTTGCGATCCTTACCCAGATCGCCTTATGCACCGGTCTGGCACTGGTGATTTCCTCTTCAAACGTTTTTTTCCGGGACACGGAGCATCTGGTGTCAATAATCACAATCGCCTGGTTCTTTCTTACTCCGGTAATCTACCCCTTTTCGTTTGTCCGTGACAATGTGCCGCAGTGGGAGTACCTGCTGTCCCTTAACCCCATGGCGGGCATAGTGGAAACGTACCGTTCGGCTCTCATATCGGCCCCGCCGATGCCCGAAGGCATGCTGGCTGTCTCGTTTACCGTGGCATGGACCGTATTCATAGCCGGCATCATAGTCTTTCAATTATCCCAATCTCGCTTCGCGGAAGAGCTCTGAACAAATGAACCAGGAAACCGTCATATCCGTTGTTGGAGTAGACAAGGAATTCCGTCTTTACAAGAGTGGGATAAGGACCTTGAAATCCGCGGCGCTTGACATGCTGAAACGCGGAGGAAGCAGACGCTTTGCGGCTTTAAAGAATGTGGACTTCGAGGTACGAGGCGGTGAAACACTGGGTATCATAGGGGCGAACGGGGCCGGCAAGAGCACCTTGCTGTCACTCGTCGCAGGTACCATGCCCGTTACAAAAGGCACTATTCAAACAAAAGGCACAATATCCTCCCTTCTGGAACTCGGGGCAGGTTTCCATCCGGACCTGACCGGCCGCGAAAATGTATTCCTTTACGGTGCGATCATGGGACTGTCGAAGCGGTTGATGAAGGAAAGATACAACGCGATACTGGAATTTGCCGGGATAGGAGAATACATAGACCAGCCGGTCAAGCATTACTCCTCCGGCATGTACGTCAGGCTGGGTTTCGCCGTGGCCGTCGAGGTGAATCCGGACCTTCTTCTGGTTGATGAAGTGCTGGCCGTAGGAGATGAATCCTTCCAGCGCAAGTGTATGAAGCGAATGAAGAAATTTCAGGATGAAGGTAAAACCATGCTGATCGTTTCACACGATCTTCCTACGGTAATGCGTATGAGTCACCGGATTCTGCACCTGGACAAAGGAACAGTCGTCGGTTTGGGAGAACCCGAATCCGTGGTTGAACGCTACCGTTCAACCGGCCGTGAGAAATTGACGGGCGAACTGGGCAGGGAATGGGGGACCGGAGAAGTCAGAATCACGAATATTGATTTTAAAGACGGCGCCGGCCGCCCTCTTACGGAACTGCGCTCCGGCACAACGGTGAAAGCCAGAATATCTTACGAAGCTCCCGGGGAGGTTCGTGATCCCGTATTCGGTTTCGGAATATCAGACAGCGAAGGCCGTGAAATATACGGCACAAACACGCAGCTTGAAGGCGTTGGGATTCCCTCGGTACACGGTAAGGGTTCCGTGGAAGTTGTCGCCGAAACCATTCCCTTCGCGAGGGGCACATATCTCTTCTCGTTCTCCGTACACTCCAGCGACCACCGGACAAACTATCATCGTCTCGACAGGCAGTATGCGCTTGAATGCCGCACGGGAAAAGATATAACGGGGTGCTGTTATTTTCCAAGCAAGTGGAATGTTTGAGTCGGCGGCGGGATAAGGGCCGTCTTTTGAGGTGATAAACTGAATACCGTCAGCGCGGAAATCATGGACATTGTGCGGCGGGCGTTTACCGAAGACGCCGGCGGGGGGGATGTTACCAGTGAGGCCGTTATTCCCGAAGGGAAAACAGCCGAAGGCATCATCTCGGCCGGCGGTGACTGCGTTCTCAGCGGCATTGACGTGGCTGTAGCCGTCTTTCACACGGCAGACCCGTCCCTGCAATGTACAAAAGCCGCGGAGGACGGCGCCGTCCTGAAACCCGCGGAACGCGTCCTGCGCGTAACCGGCGCGGCTCGTCCGATACTCGCCGCCGAACGCACTGCCCTTAATTTTCTCCAGCTGATGTCGGGTATTTCCACGCTGACCGCCAGGTTCGTCGCAGTTGCCGCCGAACACGGAGTGGAAGTGCTGGATACCCGAAAGACGGCGCCGACGCTCAGGGTTCTGGAAAAACATGCCGTCAGATGCGGCGGCGGAGTAAATCACAGGATGGGCCTGCACGATCGGGTGCTCATGAAAGACAATCACCTGCAGGCCGTGGCTGCTGAAGGCTCAGCTAACCTGAAGCGGACCGTTGAGAAATTGCGCCGGGATAAACCCGGCCTCCAGATCGAAATCGAGGTTGAACGGGAAGAACAGCTTGAGGAAATACTGGCATTGAAACCGGACTGGATACTGCTGGATAATATGAACAGCGAACAGCTTCGACAATGCGTAAGACTTTGCGCGGGACAGTGTAAACTGGAGGCTTCCGGAGAAATCGACCTTGACACCCTGGAAGACACGGCTCGCACCGGCGTGAACGCTGTTTCGGTGGGCCGTCTCACTCATTCCGCCCCTGCCTCCCCGTTTTCCCTGGAGTTTTTACCGGGAGTTTCCGGACAGTGAAGTCAGTACTGCTGGTTGATATCGGAAATACCAACATCACCGTCGGTGCGGGACGGGGCGGAAGAATTTCATCCGTGCGGAGGTTTCCGACAGCGGAAAAAAGAACGACCCCGCCCGACGCCCGCCTCAAAGGGCTCATTCACAGGCACAACGCGGACGACGCGGTATTGTGTTCCGTGGTGCCCGAGTACAGCCTCCAGTGGAGGCGTGCAATAGCGAAACTAACCCGGAAAAACCCACTGGTTGTAGATCACAGGCTGAATCTCGGCGTTCGCATATCTTACCCGAGACCTTCAACAATAGGCGCGGACCGCCTGGCTAACGCCTGCGCGGTTTATGAAAAGTACGGCGCGCCTGCCATAGTGGCGGACTTCGGTACCGCGCTGACTTTCGACGTTATTTCACCGGAAGGCGCTTATGTGGGAGGTGTTATCGCGCCTGGTCTGCCGTTTATGACCAGATACCTTTCGGAGAAAACCGCCCTTCTTCCTGAAATAACGCTTAAAGGGCCGTGTCCCTGTATAGGCAAAAGCACCAAAACAGCGATGCGCACGGGAGCCCGGACGGGCTGCAGGGGCATGGTAAGAGAAATAGTTACCGGCATCAAATCCGGCCTCCGGGTAAAGAACGTGAAATTGTGCGCTACGGGAGGATACGCCCGATGGGCGATGGGAGACCTGGACATGCCTTTTACAATAGACAAAAACCTGACCATTTACGGTCTTTACAGAATATACGAACTCAATAGAAGCCGGGCCGCCGGGTCCGACCGTAAGTAAAGGAGAACTGCGTTATGACAGAGAAATGCTGCGCTGTAATTATGGCAGGAGGCAAAGGGGAACGATTCTGGCCCTTGAGCACCCGTTCGCGCCCGAAACAATTGCTCTCTCTCGTGGGTGACGAACCTCTTCTGTCCCTCGCTGTCAAGAGGCTGGAAGGCCTGATACCGCTACGGAACATTTTTATTATTACACGGGATGAACTCACGGAAGCTGTCCGTCAAACGGCGCCGGAACTGCCCGGGGAAAACATTGTAGGCGAACCCTTTGGACGGGACACAGCCGCCGCGTGCGCACTGGGAGCCGCCCTTGTCAAGGCGAGGGATCCCGAAGCCGTGTTCTGCGTCCTTACGGCAGACCATATCATTGAAGATATACCGATATTTCAGAAAACGCTGGCCGAATCCATGAAAACGGCTTCTTCGTCCGACGTTCTTATAACGATAGGCATCAAACCCGGTTTTCCAAGCACCGGTTTCGGATATATCGAAGCGGGCAATGCACTTTCCGAACGGGACGGTATTGAGTTTGCCGCAGCGCGGCGCTTCGTTGAAAAACCGGACAGGGCAACGGCGGGGAAATACCTCGAAAAGGGCAATTATTACTGGAACTCCGGAATGTTCGTGTGGTCGGTAAACAGCTTTCTTAAAGCCCTGAAAGAATTCGAACCGCCGTTGTACGCGATGTCGGAAACAATGGCTTCTCATGCGGGAAAAGAAGATTTCCAGGACATGCTTGAAACCGAATATTCAAAGCTCAGGAAGATATCAGTGGACTACGCCGTAATGGAAAAGGCCCGCAACATAGTAGTGGTAAAGGGATTATTTGACTGGGATGACGTCGGCTCATGGCCGGCTTTGGAAAATCATTTCGATAAGGATTCTTCCGGAAACATTCTGATCGGAAGATGCAAAACAATTGACGCCGAAGGCAATATTGTCGTTTCGCATAATCGCGTTACCGCCCTGATGGGAGTGCGGGGTCTCATCGTGGTACATGCCGAAAACGCAACACTCGTATGCACCAGGGAACGCGCCCAGGAAGTCAAAGCAATGGTAAAGAAACTGTCAGAAGATAATACTTGCGGCGACGTACTCTGAACGCCTGACAGGGAGGCTGACTGAAGCGCCATGCGCATCCTCGCGGTTGATTACGGAACGAAACGTATGGGTTTCGCCTTGAGCGATCCCGACGGCCTGGTAGCCACGCCTCTTTGCGTCCGGAAGGCCGCCGATATCGACCGTCAGGTTCGGGTTATCTGTGAAATACTCGAAGAGACCGAAGCCGAAGCCCTTGTGCTTGGACTTCCCCTGAACATGAACGGTACTGAAAGCGAAATGAGCCGCCGTGTGAGAAGGCTGAAACTGAAACTGGAAGAAGTCTGCCGCGTGCCGATTGTTCTGCGGGATGAGCGGCTTTCATCCGGGGAAGCCGAGCGGGCGCTTCTTGCCGCGGACGTAAGCAGGGCCAAACGCAAGCACCTGATCGATAAGCTGGCAGCCCGGGTCCTGCTCCAATCGTATCTTGAAACTCAATCCGAAATTGACGCAGGGTCTCAGGCAGTCCGGCACAGAAACGGTGATGAACAGGTACAGGATTGATATTTCCTACGACGGTACGCGTTATTCGGGCTGGCAGATTCAGCCCGGAGCTCCGAGTATTCAGGGTGAACTGGAAAAGGCCCTGCGCCGCCTCAGTGCTCAAACTCCTCGCGTTCACGGAAGCGGGCGCACTGACAGGGGCGTACATGCCCGCAAACAGGTTGCCCATTTCGATACTGAAAAAACTTTTGATGCGGGGCGGCTGGTAAAAGGCGCCAACGCTGTCCTTCCGCACGATATCCGGGTAATGAAAGCCGCGCCGGTTTCAAGCAATTTTCACGCGAGGTACAGTGTCCGCCGAAAAGAATATCGCTACTTCATTTCGAGAGCCCGTGTAATATCGCCTTTTTTGTCCAGATACAGAACCCGGGCAACGCCGGATATTGACATCGAAGCAATGAAAAAAGCCGCTTCTTACCTTACGGGGAACCATGATTTTGCCGCCTACACGGCAAATGCGAACCGTGACGTGAAAACAACGTTCTGTACCCTGAACGAACTTCGCGTAACCGCGCGCGGAAACGACGTGATAATAACGGCCAGGGCCCCGGGTTTCCTCTACAAGATGGTTCGAAGCCTGGCCGGTATCCTGTTGAGGGTAGGGGAGGGCGCCGCGACTCCCTCGGAAACCGGGAAAATACTCTATTCACGAAAACGTACGGCCCGTGTGCCTACGGCGCCGGCAAGGGGACTTTTTCTCTGGAATGTAATGTATCGCTAGGGTAATGCTATTGCCGTGAAAACACTGATTTTACCTTCTTTGCTGGCCGCGGACATGGGGTATCTGGCCGAAAGCGCCGAACGCGCTGAAAAAGCGGGGGCGGACGCCCTGCACATAGATATCATGGACGGGCATTTTGTTCCCAATCTGAGCATGGGACCGGCCGTCGTTGAAATGGCCCGGCGGCATGTGTCTGTGCCGTTAAGTGTTCATCTTATGATGACCAGACCCGACCAGTACGTCAGAAAATTCACGGACGCGGGAGCGGATTCACTCCTGATACACATTGAATCCGAGTGTAACGTTCCTGAAGTTATCGAACAGATCCGGGGCGAGGGGGTCCGTCCCGGTATTACCCTGAACCCGGAAACGCCGGCAGAAATAATCTTTCCGGTAATAAGCTCTATCGATGAGGTACTCTGCATGACGGTTCACCCGGGCTACGGAGGACAGGAATTCATGCCTGAAGTTCTCTCTAAAATAGAGGCAGTTCGCGATCAATCCCGGCAGCAGGACAGAGATATCGATATACTTGTAGACGGCGGGATCAATTTCGAAACAGCCGAACAGTGCGCCCGGTACGGGGCGAACTGCTTCATTGCCGGCACTTTTCTGTACGGGGCAGGGGATATGGCCGCCGAAATCTCCCTGTTGCGGGAAAAAGCCGCGCAGGCCCTGACCAAGGTGTAAATGAACTTTTTCCAGCGCAGACAGATCAGAAAGGCCGCACGGGCCGCCTTGAGCCATGCGAAACACCTTCGCAATATGCGCGAGGATATAATGAAACCCGATCAACTTCATCACCTGGGCACCGCCGAAGACACCCTGCGTGCCGCCATGAAATCCCGTGAGCCGGAAAAAATAAAGAATGCCGCGGGTGAGTTGACAGCACAACTGGAAGCCCTGAGCCCCAGGGTGTCATGCCCCGTACTGAGGGAATATTTTGAAATACTTGTAGTGGCGGTAGCCGTTGCAATGGCGTTCCGTACGTATTTCATTCAGCCCTTTAAAATTCCCACCGGATCAATGCAGCCTACCCTTTACGGCATTCACTCCTTTTCCAGGGAATACCCGGACGTCTTTGACAAAATGCCGCTTAAACTGGTCAAATGGATTGTCACGGGACGCTGGTACCGCGAAGTACGCGTCACCGAAGGAGGAATTCTGGAAGGACCGCGGAGGGTCGACGGAAAGCCCTCCGTTCACGAATACCGCGTCGGCGCCAGGATATACAGACTGCCGAAAGACGCCGAATTGAGGCCCGGCGCCGTAACCGGCGAGTACGTATCCGCCGGCACCGTCCTATGGCGTGGAATAACTGTAACCGGAGACCACGTCTTTGTTGACAAGGTCCGCTGGAATTTCGCAAAGCCTGCCAGAGGCAACGTTATAGTGTTTGCCACCGATGGCATACCGGCACTGCCGCCTCATACCCATTATATAAAGCGCCTTATAGGCCTGCCCGGTGAAAACGTGAGAATTGTGCCCCCGAACGTCCTGATAAACGGAAAAGTTCTTCGCCGGCCGCCGGCGATAGCCAGAATAGCCTCCACAATGGGCTATCGACCAGCCGGCGGGCACTACAGCCACGCACCCGAGGATATTCCGCTCAGAAGTCCTGCAGACATCCTTCAGATACCGGGCAAACGTTATTTCGCCCTCGGCGACAACACTTCCAACAGCAAGGACGGCAGAATCTGGGGTACCGTCCCTGAGGAAAGCCTCGTAGGACCGGCGTTCATGGTATATTGGCCGTTCCTGAGCTATAAACCTGCCACAGGCACATCAAGCCGCTGGGGCCCGATCCTGGCTGAATAATCGTAATCCTTTATTCAACGCGTGAACAGGAAAAGCTCCCGCAGGGACCGACGAGGCCAACGTCGCATAATATATCTTATGTCTACTAGCTATGGCCGAAAAGGGCCTGAAAAGGTATATCAGACGAAAAGCTCAGGTGTGCGTCCGGAGAAGGACTATCGGACATAATACCGCAATTTGAGATTGCGGTCTCCGCGTTCCACGTCCACGTAGAAAACATTTACCCGGTTTTTTACGAATTCGCCGATCAGGTGTTCGGCGCGTCTCCGATTTGTCATTTTCCAGGAATTCACCTTTCGGACGATATCGCCTTCCTCCAGGCCCGTAACGTCGAAAAAGTCCTTCTCTCCCTGAATATTGAGACGATAGCCGGTTATATTCCCGCCTTCGGCGTACTCAGGCTCCAAGGATTTGAACACATTTACAAGCCGCTCGGGATTCCTCCGAAGCTCCGTGTAATAGTCGAGAAGAGACTCCCTGCTCAGAATTCTCCCGTTTTTGCTCACCCGGCGCACTCCGAACCGCCCTGCAGACACGCCCCCGGCCCTTTCCGCACCCGTGTCCGCGTCCGTGCCGCGTCTTCCCCCGCCTGATCGCGCAAAACTCAGCCACAAGTCCAGTTCCCGGGACCCTTTCCGGAGCACCACGCGGTCCCGGTACACTTTCTCCACACGCACCTCGCCGATACTGTCGCCTTCTCCCGCAATATGCTGGGAATTGTCCGAAAGCCGGTCCACTATCGCCTTTCTGAGTCGCTCGGTGTCATCGATGCTGTAGAAAAACGTTCCGGCCAGCCTGTACTCCTTTAAAAGCGAATGTTCACGGGTACCAGTACGCGTTTCCGGCCCCGTAAATACATTCCAGTCTGAAGCCGCAAATTCCGAAGGTGCCGGCCACGTTTTCTTCAATCTGTCCGCCGGCTTTACGGGCGAAGGAGATGCCGGCAGACTGCGGTATGCACCAAGAAAGATGACCGCACCCGCTATGACCGCAATGATCGCCGCTCTGCTCAATGCGTGGAGAATCATACGCGGATTGTGCAAAGGGTTGTAATCAAGGAGATTCATGAGCCAAACAACAATGTTTCGATAACTTTCAAATGTTGACGCCTGCCAGGTGAAACGCCTGATCCCAATTTACGCAGATCGAAGACCAAACTCTTAAGCGAGCCCTTAACCGCCAGCCTTTCCGACGCGACGGACGGGTACTCTTAACCGGGGCTCTTAACCGGATACCCTTAACCGACCCGCTTAATCGACAAGGCATTGTCTATTACGGTTAAGTATATCGAGCAAGGGTATCCGAGTAAGGGTATCACTGTGTCGTCATCCTTCGATACAAATCAGTAATTGTCCTGCCAGGCGTCAACATTTGAGCGATACCGATTTTTCCGCGAAACTGCTTCGACTGGCAAAGGACATAAGCCGGATTCTGTGATCCCGGCTCGCGCCGGGATTCGGTCATTTATCTATGCGATCTACCCGAAACCGCCCCGCGAAATCCGCGGGGTTGAAGCGGGCAGCTTCACGGTTTCCTATTCGATCTAGCTCCGGATGGGGTTTGCCGTGCGGCCGCCGTTGCCGGTCGGCCCGGTGGTCTCTTACACCACCTTTTCACCCTTGCCTCGGCACAGTTCCGCCTGAGCGGCGCCGCGCCGGGCGGTATCTTTTCTGTGGCACTTTCCGTGTCCACCGGTTCACCGGAAGACCTCCCGCGTTATGCGAATAACCAGGGACATCCCGCCCTGCGGAGTCCGGACTTTCCTCCCCGGCTCACGCTTCGCGGCGCGGCCGGAGCGACCGATTTGCCTTCGCCAGCACGAAGCTCAATACAGCATTCTACCACAGTGGTCACAGACCACCATAGTGTTTTTTTTCTTTATGTCGTGGGGCACGTAGGGAGCCAGTTTCATGTGACAGCCACTGCAGACGCTATCCTGAACCTGTACAAGCGCCCTGTCTTTTCTTTCAAAAATTCTCTCATATTTTTCAAGCCATTCCGGATCTACGCCCCTGGCGGCTTCTTTCCGCGATTCTTTAAGGCCTTGAAGCTTTTTTTCGATTTCCGACATCCTTCCATTCAGGGCTGAGACTTCTTCGCGAACGGATGCTTCCTCGCGGGCCTGTTCTTTTTTCGTCTTTTCCAGTTCTGCCCTGAATTGTTCAGCTTCCTCCATGCTGCGCAGTTCCCTGTCTTCAAGACCGCCGATATCCGCCTGCACGGCGTCTATTTCTTCTTCCATCGCCCGGAATTCCTTGTTGGTCTTAAGTTCAAGCTGCTGCTGGCGCAGTTTGGTCGCCTTTTCACGCCTGGCGCTTATCTCAAGTTCCTGCTGATGAACATCGGCTTCCTTGGCTTTCAAAGTCTTTTCTATATCGGAAAGGGTCTTACGGCGGGAGTTCAGCCTGTCTTCTTCTCTGGCCTGGCGGGCGGGTATGTCTTCTATTTCCCGTTCGGCCGCGCGGATCGCGCAATCAAATTCCTGGACATTAAGCAATTGTTCGATAACAGTCACTGGGCTCCGTCTCCCTGCTCAAATACCCGCGCAGAGTATCCGAACAGTCCGGAAGTTGTCAAATGAATCCTGATTCCCTCAGAAGCTTTTCGACGTCGTCCCCGCCTCCGGCATATTCTTTAAGGCATGACTGCACGTATTTCCCAAGGACATCGCTCTCAATGTTAACGGCATCGCGAGGCCTCAAACTTCCGAAACTCGTATGTTCCCAGGTAAAAGGTACCAATTTGACGTCAAATTCCGAATCCCTGATACCAGTTACGGTAAGACTCACGCCGTCACAGCTTACGGAACCCTTGTTCACAATCTGACATAAAATTTCCCGGGAACACTTCACGCTCAGTACACGGTCCCCGCCCTGGCGGACTATGCGTGTGGCGAAGCCCGTACCGTCAACATGCCCGGTAACAAAATGGCCGCCTATTCTGTCGCCCGCCCTCAACGCCCGTTCCAAATTAAGTACAGCGCCCGGCTTTTTCCCGGCAAGATTGCTTCTCTGAAGCGTTTCATCCAGAACATTGCACTTTACGCGCCCGGGCGCCGCGGACGCCACCGTAAGGCATACACCTTGAACGGCGAGACTTTCACCTTCCTGAATAGTTTCACCCGGCCAGGAGGCCTCGTGTGCAATATCGAGAACGGCACTATCGTTTTTTATTCGTGAAATGCCTTTCAGCGCGCCCACATGCTGTATTAAACCCGTAAACATCAGGTTTTCCTTTTTCTCGTACTACCAGGGATAGCCCTCAAAAACACGTCGCGCCCGATTTTCTCCACCGCTGTGAACCGCAGTTCCGGCGCCGCGCTCAACGGCCATGGTCTTCCCGATACCACCGCCGGAGTTTCACTGCCGCCAAGTATAACGGGCGCCACAAAAAACAGGTATTCATCCACCAGTCCGCCGCGTATAAGGTCAGAACCAAGACGTCCCCCACCCTCGCAGAGCACGTGCAGCAGGCCTGCTTTGGCCATTTTCTTTGCCAGGCCTCTCACCGACACCTCTCCATTTTGTTTTGCCGCACACCGCCACACGGAAATTCCCCTGGAACGATATTTCTTTTCGACGGCCTTACTGCAGTGTTTCGTGGCAGCCACTACGGTTCGCGCCGTATGATCGTCTCGGAACAGCCTGGACCCCAAAGGCATACGGCCGTCGCCGCTCACCACAATGCGCAACGGTCTGTTTCGCGCGCTTGCAGGCGGCAACAGCGAAGGATTGTCTTTTCGCAAGGTTTCGGCGCCCACTATAATCGCGTCAACCCTGCTTCTCAGTTTCCCGACCCGGTTTCTCGACGCTCCCGAGGTTATCCAGCGTGATTTTCCTTTGTAATCGGCAATTTTTCCATCCAGTGACATGCCCATTTTCAGAGATACGTACGGACGATCCTGTTTTATCCAGATTCTGAAAGGTTCAATCAGCAGGACGGCTTCTTCCGAACACACATTTTCCGTTACCTTTACCCCCGCTGAAACCAGTCTGCGTATCCCTTTCCCCCTGTGACGCGGACTGGGATCCCGGACGCCGCAGACGACCCTGCCGATACCGGATTCTATAATCGCTTCCGTACACGGCGGAGTTTTCCCGAACGTACAGCAGGGCTCCAGTGTAGTGTAAAGTACCGCGTTCTTTGCCGATCCGCCAGCTTTGCGAATGGCCCCGGCCTCTGCGTGCGCTTTCCCTGCGCCTCTGTGCCATGCCGAAGCGACAAGGCGCCCGTCTTGCACAATAACCGCTCCTACCGGCGGATTCGGCCGCGTCAGCCCCGCCCCCCGTCTGGCCAGAGCAAGGGCCTTCTCCATCCAGTATGCATCCTCCCGGACCGGGAAATGAACAGAAGAACTCGGCTTTCTGTTCACTCTGTACTTCCCCCGGCTCCCTCGAGGGGCAGTGCTTCACGGCCGGGACGTTTCAGGTCCTTTCCGGCCCGGTCCAGAATTCCATTCACGAACTTTCCGGATTCCGCCGTACCGAAATACTTGGCTATGTCAACCGCCTCGTTTATAGACACGACCGGCGGCACATCCGGACATTTAAGCATTTCATACAACGCCATCCGCATCACGTTACGGTCAACCGCGCTCATCCTGTGCAATTCCCAGTTCCGGGCGTAACCTGAAATCAGCCGATCCAGCGATTCCATGTTTTCCCGGACTCCGCGTACGAGCCGTTCTGCAAATGATCGGACATCGGCCTCCATTCCGTTGCTCTCCCGGAACTCACCCAGAACAACGTCAGGGTTCCCCGGGTTCAGGTCCAGACGGTAAAGAATCTGCAGAGCGGCTTCACGGGCTTGGCGGCGCATGGCTTTCTAGTCCCCTTTCCCGTCAAACTGCCTGTAAAGATTGGCCATTTCTATTGCCGCCTGGGCGGACTGCCAGCCCTTGTTGCCCGACTTCGTACCACAGCGTTCGATGGCCTGTTCCAGGTTCTCCGCAGACACCACGCCGTTTATAACCGGCACGGACGATTCGGCGGCTATGCCCGCAAGCGAACGGGCCACCTGCGTGTTTATCAGATCGGCATGCGGTGTCGCGCCCTGTATCACGGCTCCCAGCACGGCCACGGCGTCCGTTTTCGACGACTGGAGGAATCTCCTCACAGCCATCGGAAGCTCGTTGGCCCCAGGCGTCCACACGACGGTAATGTCCTTTTCGGACACGCCGTGACGCAAAAGGCAGTCCTTCGCCCCGCTGAGAAGCTGTCGGGTGAGAAAGTCGTTAAACCGGCTTACCGCCAGACAGACCTTCAGCCCCTCACCGTTCAGATTTGCTGATATTTCTTTTACACTCATTTTTTCTCCTTATTTTTTAGGTTTACTAACTCCTGTTTTCGCTGTTTTTATTAGTTGTTTATTTCATCTCCGCTATGCATCGAACTCCCTGTCACGCGAGAACACCGGATACTCGCGCAACTCCTCTTCGGTTGCCGCGTTGGCCTGTGCCGGCGGATAGATGACAAAACCCAGCAGGTCTCTCTGGAAACCCCAGCCTGCCCGCGATGTTCCGCCCAATACTCCGCGTCCCTTTAACACCTCCTGCTTCTGCCAGGCATAACGCTCGATGTCATCCGGCCGGATGATCTACGGTCGCCAGATTCTTCTGTATTTCTCTTTGAAGAGATTCTCACTGTTGAACTCAATGTTCCGGGTGCCGTCAGGGTTCAGGTAGTAGGTGAAATACACACCCATTGTCTTGCTCTTGAAATCCCTGAAGTCACACTCGATATCATCATATATCTTTCCGTACATTGCCTTGATTATCTTCCCTTCTTGATCAACTTCTGTTCGAACGCGGAAGAAGAAATGCAGATCCTTCCTTTTATCCGCGTTTATTCTGCCTTCGCGTGTGGGCGCTATTTTCTTCTTATACGACCATTTTGCTTGATATCCATCTGCTGGCGCAAGATATGGAGAGATAAGCTCGCTCTGGCCCACACGACCCGATTCCTTTGTCTGTCTGAATTCCTGTATGCCATCATGCTCATTCGAAAATGTGAGTGACAGTAACGCCTGCCGGTCGAGAGGCGACACATATGTACCATCAACCGTGAATATGAAATCCGAGTGTTCTCCGTCACCATGCGGCTTGACCCAATCGCCTTTTACCAAATCGTAGCCTACAGGCTTGCCCAATACCGGAACTTCCGCTGAGACGATTTTCGCATACATCCGTATAGGATTTTTCTTCTGTTTCAAAACAACGGTGAGTGTCGGATTCCAGGGCTGCCATTTATCCCCTGTCACTTGGGGCGAAGCCTTGCGAAACGGAAAGTATTCGCCGCCTGATTCATAATAACCGTCTTTTGTTACAGTATACGTCATTCTGTCGGACGTGTGACCTGTAGCCGTATAGAGCCCGTTGGTATTTGTATGACCCTTGCTCCAGTTGCCGTCCTTACGCGGGCTGGAATAACCTGCCTGAATATACGCGCCCGCTACGGGCTTGCCGTCCGTATCCAGAATCTTGAATGTCGTTCGCAGATATGCGCCCTTCTTGTACGCCTTCCGTTCGTCATTGTTCAATTCCGCGTAGCCACAGGATGAAGACATGAATGCACAGAAAACCAACGCCATAACCAATTTCTCTCTTTTCATTTCAATTCCCCCTTTTCAGCGATTTCTTTGAACACCTTATACGTATAGAGATAAGCCATATTCTTTACGTCGCTGTGCAACCACCTGTCCACGTATGTCTCATGATTCCGCGGCCAGCCGTTGGGTTTGTAGTCCTTACTGTCGAGATCAGCATTCTTTTCTACTGGAATCGTTGCCATTTTGTTGACGCCTGCCGCAGGCGACATCGCCGGAATACCCCTCGCCAGAATCTCGTTAACGGTATCCGGAACAATGTTCGACGACAGCATATCACCGGGATTGCGAAGGAACACCGGATACTCGCGCAACTCCTCGTCGGTGGCCGCGTTGGCCTGTGCCGGCGGATAGATGACAAAACCCAGGAGGTCTCTCTGGAAGCCCCAGCCGGCCCACGTTGTTCCGCCTAATACTCCACGTCCCTTTAACACGCGGTCGGCCAACTCCACCAGCGTGGTGTGGATGCCGCGTTCCACCAGCCCTTCCATGGACTTCAGGCCGATCAGCCCTCCGCCCACCACTACCGCGTTCTGGACGCCATTCTTTTCGATGTAGGATTCGATCTCCCGAACGTCGTCCCAGGATG
>JAWODU010000070.1:0-28738 GCA_046483125.1 Kiritimatiellia bacterium | reverse complement strand
CCCGTCCCAGGGCTCAATGTGCTGGGAATGGAATTCATAGAACGCACGCAGATCGGCGTCTATCGTCTCGACGTTCTGCCAGGCCGGCGGAATCAGCAGACGCAGGGCCCGGAAGATATCCATGCCCCCGGTGATGAGTACATCGAGCATGTTGTCGAGACTCGAGGAATCCGAGCCGGTCAGGTTGACCAGCGGCTGGATGGCCTCGATATCCGGCAGCAGCGGGGTATTGAACCGGTAGGCGCGGGCGGGCGACGCGGGGGGTGCGTGGTATTTCTCTTTCGGAAGGCGACACGGTAAGAAACCTTGAGATCATACGTGAAGACACGACACTGATGATCTGCACAGTGAATGGATACGGCAAACGCACGGAGTGGGGTGAATACCGCCTTCAGAAACGGGGCGGGAGGGGAACCATTGCGATCCGCACCACCGAGCGGAACGGTCACGTTGTGTCGGCTCACGCCGTTAAAGATACCGATTCCCTTGTTCTCACCACGGCAAAAGGCATGGTAATCCGGACCCCGGTGGCGGATACGAGGGTAATCGGGAGGGCCACGCAGGGAGTGCGCCTTATCAACCTCACCGAGGGAGACAAGCTTGTGTCGGCTACCGTCCTCGGAGAAGAGGGCGATGAGGAAAAGCCTGAAACCGGAGAACAGCCTTCGCCGGCCGGGCAGTAAACCCTGCGGTGCCGTCTGTCAGGTGATCGCGTTCTTGGCAAAGGCCATTACAAACAGGGCCACTGTTTCGATCATTCCCAGAACAATGACGTAATTGGCTATACCCTTGCCGGTTTCAGCCAGAGCGTTACAGGCTCCGGCCGCGGCCCTGCCCTGCATCCAGGCGGACATACCCATTGCTATGCCGGCCAGGAGGCCGCCGAGGAACAGGTTGTGAAACATGGCGTCTGCCGTTGCGGCGCCGACGATCATTCCCTGGACGATCATGCCGTATATGGTCTGAGTGAGAGGGAAGCCTACAAAGGCGATAACCATGAAAGGCGGCGTCTTATTCTGGGCGTACGATTTTTTCATAGCTCCGGCGGCGGCGGAACCGGCCGCTCCGGTACCGAGGGCCGAACCAATCGCGGCAAACGCCAGTGCCGCTGCGCCTCCAAGTTTTCCCATTGAAGTGACAACGGTTTTCTGTAGTTCGGGATCCATCTGTGATAATGGTTCGATGAGCATTGCGATTTCCTCCCCGTTCAGCTTTCGTGCTGTTGTTTGTTACCATTTCGTCCGGGCACGGACAAAGTGAACGGGCTGTAGGGCAACCCCGTCCAGTTCACTCCGATATGGCCCGAAAATTCCAGAGTGTTCAGGCGGACATCATGCACCAGGACGCTCATGAGGCAAAGGATAATGTTTATTGCGTGACCGACAAATAATATGAGCGCCGCCATGAGACCCGCCAGCCAGCTGTTCACGCCGTTACCCATGGCGAGTTCATTCGCGGCCATGGCTACGGCGACCGACGCACTGCCTACGGCGAAAAGCCTTACGTAGGACACCAGATCCACAAAAGAACTGATAACGTCGAAAGGCAGGGTAACATGTCCCATCCATTCTGTTTTGAGTCTGCGCCATGGTGTCATGAAAACGGGCACCATGATCAAACCGCAGATGAGAAGGGGCCGGAAAGCCGGCCCGAGGGGCTTGGAAAAGACGAGGTTGCCGGCCAGAAAGTACATTGCCCAGGTAATGCATATCCAGCCGACCTGGGCGAGGGCGCGTGTGCTGTTTATCATTCTGAGTCCGTTCCAGGCGTGCGCGACGGTAAGATGGACGGCCCCGATAAAGAAACAGAGGGTCATGAAATTCTCATCGTGTATCGCGTTGCCTTCCGCTATCCACGAAATCTGAAGGAACCGTAACCGGGGCGGAGAAAAGCCGAAATAGGTTCCCGTGGCGACACCCCATGCGACGGTGCATACGCTGAGAATTCCGAGCAGTTGAAACGCATGCCTCGGCAGGTGTTTCATGAAGTGTTTCAAGGCCGCGGTCATCAGGAGAAATACAAAACCGTAGCCCGCGTCGCCCACGATCATGGCGAAGAAAATGCTGAAAGCTATCAGGAAAACGGAACTTATGTCGATTTCCCTGTACCCGGGAAGCAGATCTATGAACTTGAGCACGGGCTCCACCGGACGCACCCAGGCAGGACTTTGCACGAGGGTGGGAACCCTGTCATCAGGCGACGGATCATCAACAAGCAGGCCCCAACCGATTGACGAAGCCTTATCCTTGAGGGCGGGCACCGTGTCCCGGGGGCAGAAGCCCTCCAGCCAGGTGATGTCTCCGGCTTCTCCCATGCTTTCCTTCGCTTCGGCATAACGAAGCTCGTCATAAAGCTCGGTTTTCAGGTTGTCAACGCGGTCCCGAGCCCGGGCCGTGTCTTTGAGTTCTAAATCCAGTTTTTGAAGCTTGTCGTTCAGTTGAGAGATCTCGCCGTCTATATCCGAGAGGGCGCGTTCCGGCAATGGAAATTCCGCGGCGGGGAAGTCAAAGTCCCGTGTGCCGATGACGGCGACATACCTTCCTGAAGATCCGCGTGAAAGCTCAAACAGCAACGCACCTTCCGGGGCGGGTTCGGACGAATGCGGTTCGTCTCTGAAAAGCCTTGCGATAATGCCTTTCCCGGCTAGGCGGCGGACAGCTTCCGGTTTGAAGTCTCCGTAGGGTAGAAGGGGCCGGCGTTCTTTTTCGAGGGATTCCAGACGCGCGGCCGTTTTTTTTCTGTTGTCGGCCAGGTCATGCACCTTTTCCGCGAGTTCTGAAGCCTCTGGGAATTCCTCGAGCCCCGTATCCTGCGTTTTCGTGTTATTTCGCGTGTAAGGTTCAAGAATATTCAAGGCTGATTCCGCCTTTTCGTAGGCGGCGCGCGCTTCTTCGAGACCGGCTCCCCGGGGCTCTCTGATATATTCCAGATGGAGCACTCCCATGTTCCTGAGCGTTTCCAGCGTGTCGGAACGGTCCCGTTTCAGGCATAGAAGCGTGATTTTTTTCATATTCACTATCATAATGGGCGTCAGATTATCGCGCTGACCGTTTCAGGCCGCGTCTTCGTATTCGTACTCGAGAGTCCTTGACTTGGCTATCTTTCCTCTCACGACCGCGGCAGTCTGTTCTTCCCCGAGGAATATTTTGATGACCCTGATGTTCTCGCGGCATTCGGGTATTTTGACCTTTTCAAAGAGATTAACCCGTTGCGTGGTCGTTCTGAGTTCCCTGGTTATGCGGTCGCGCTGTTCTTTGAGGATATCGCGTTTCACGCGCAAACGGATCACTTTATCCAGAAATTCCACGGCTTCGTCCGTCCATGCGGGTGTTTCGAAAAGATCATAGTCGGCTTTGCGCATGACAACGTTCTTGAGAACCGGAATTGAGACGCCGGCAATGTTGCCTTCATCGGTCTCGACCTTCTGCAGTTCCAGGAGTTTGCCCAGTTCGACGTCCTCGGAAAACATTTCTATCCAGGTGTCAAGTGAACGCCATTCCTGCTGGATCTGACCTTCCGTACGTTTGATTTGGGCCGTAATAGACTGAATTTCAGACTGGAGCTGCTGCTTCTTGAGTTGAAGCATTGGGAGATAGCGCTGGTAGCGTTCAAGAGCCTCTTTCTGGGCCTTGAGTTCCGTTTTGGTATGCTTGATCTTAGCCATCGGTTTATGAAGAAACCTGCTTCTGCTCCCGGGACCCGGGCTTATTTTCTCCTGGCCAGAAGCGCTCAATGAGATCGGACTGAATTCCCGTTTGCATAGGCTCGAAACATTCGGAAAGAATCTGCCAGCCCCGGTCCAGCGCGCTCTCCAGGGGGATGTTGACTGACAAATCCATCATTTGCTTCTCGAAAAGCTCGCCGTATTTGAGGAGTTTATTGTCCCAGTCGCTCATCCGGAACCCCATGGATTGTTTTTCAAGGCTTTCTCTGTATCCGGCGTAAAGCTGGATCATACTGGTCATTATGGTTCGATGATCGTCGCGCGTCTTGCCGTTTACCTGCTGTTTGAGACGGCTGAGGGAGCCGAAAGGCTCTATCCGCCCTTCGCGGAGGTAGAACTGGCCCTCGGTTATGTAGCCGGTGTTATCGGGCACGGGGTGCGTAACGTCATCGCCGGGCATCGTGGTTACAGCCAGTATGGTAATGGAACCCGCCGTGTCGAAATCAACGGCTTTTTCATAGCGGGAAGCGAGCTGGCTGTAGAGGTCCCCGGGATAGCCGCGGTTGGAAGGTATCTGTTCCATTGTGATGGCGATTTCCTTTATGGAATCCGCGAAGTTGGTCATATCGGAAAGCAGTACGAGCACTCTCTTATTGTCCAGAGCGAACTTTTCGGCGACCGCAAGAGAGACATCGGGAACCAGGATGCATTCAACAATGGGATCGGAGGCGGTATGCACGAACATAACACTTCGCGACAAGGCGCCGTTATCATCGAGAGTGTCCCTGAAGAAGAGGTAGTCGTCGTACTTAAGCCCCATTCCTCCCAGTATGATAATGTCCACTTCGGCCTGAAGGGCTATGCGGGCAAGCAGTGGGTTGTAAGGCTCTCCGGCCCTCGCGAATATAGGAAGTTTCTGGGATTCCACCAGCGAGTTGAAAACGTCAATCATCGGAATGCCGGTGCGAATCATATTTCGGGGGATAATTCGTTTGGCCGGGTTGACGGAAGGCCCCCCGATTTCGATTTGTTCGTCCGAAAGTGAAGGTCCGCCGTCTCTGGGCCGGGCTCCTCCCGTGAACACGCGCCCGAGCAGATTTTCCGAGAACGGTACCTTCATGGAATGGTTGAGAAACCGGACCCTGGCATCGGTGGCCACTCCGCGGGCCCCGGCGAAGACCTGGAGCGATACTTCGTCTCCCGCGAGCCTGATGACCTGGGCAAGTGACGTGCCGCTTCGAGAGGTGACCTCCGCGAGTTCCCTGTATTTCACCGCGGGCGCCCGCAAATTGATCACGTTGCCGGCGATATTGTCAATCTGATGATAGACTTTCTGCATCCTGCGTTACCTCCGCGGTCATGTCTTTAATCGTGCCGGCTGTCGATTCGAAATTATCGTCGTCCATGGGAGTCCTGTTCCAGTCCTTAATGGCTTGAGTGAGGCGGTGGAAAAAGCTTCGCGCTTTTTCTTTGTCTTCAAATGTCATGGACGCGGTAAGTATTTTGTGAATAGAGGAGAACACTTTTTTTTGCCTGTCGGCGGAAGTTGCCGCGTCGACTTCGTCAAAGGCATCCTGCTGAAGATAGACAGCATCAAGGAATTCGGACTTCAGGTAAAGAATGAAATCCTCCATGGTAGTGCCTTCTTCACCGACGACCTTCATCATCTGGCCCACTTCGTTGCCGGAAGAAAGGATCTCCCTGGCTTCGGATACGAGATCATCCGAAACAACGCTCGTGTACTTGGTCCAGCTTTCAAGAGGATCGATCGCGGGGTAGCGGCGGGCGTCGGAGCGTTCACGGGAGAGACCGTGGAAGGCGCCAGCGACTTTGAGAGTTCCCTGGGTCACGGGCTCGTCGAAATTTCCGCCGGCCGGACTTACGGTGCCGCCTATCGTTACCGAACCGATACTGCCGTCGTTCAGCTTGACAATGCCGCCGCGTTCGTAAAAGGAAGCGATTACCGATTCAAGGTAAGCGGGAAAGGCTTCTTCGCCGGGGATTTCCTCCAGGCGGCCCGAGGTTTCGCGCAAGGCCTGGGCCCAGCGGGAAGTGGAATCGGCGAGAAGCAGGACATTCAATCCCATTTGCCTGTAGTACTCCGCGCAGGTCACGGCGGTGTAGACAGAGGCCTCCCGGGCGGCGACCGGCATTGAACTCGTGTTGCAGATAATAACAGTGCGGTCCATCAGGCTTTTGCCGGTTTTAGGGTCGGTCAATTCCGGGAATTCCCTGAGAGTTTCCACGACTTCACCGGCCCGTTCTCCGCAGGCGGCGATTACCACTATGTCGACATCGGCGTACCTGCTGGTAATTTGCTGAAGTACGGTTTTTCCGGCGCCGAAAGGCCCGGGAATACAGTAGGTGCCGCCGCGGGCAACGGGAAAAAAGGTGTCTATGATACGCACCTGGGTAACCAGGGGCTCGGTGGGGCGCATACGTTCCCTGTAAGCCGTTATGGGAACTTTTACGGGCCAACGCTGAAGCATCGTCACTTCAACGGTTCTGCCGTCGGGGCCTTTCAGCTTTGCTATGACGTCGTTGATGGTGTATTTGCCTTCGCCGGCGGTTTCCTCAATCGTGTATTTGCCGTGAAAGGAAAAGGGAACCATTATTCGATGCTCGAATATGCCCTCGGGCACGAAGCCGAGAACATCTCCTGCCGCAACTGTGGTCCCTTTTTCGGCTGTGGGAGTAAACTGCCATTCGGTATCAGTCTGGAGCGCGTTGATATAAGTTCCGCGTTTCAGGAAGAAACCGCATTCCTCGGCAAGGCGGGGGAGGGGATTCTGAAGACCGTCAAAAACCTGGGCCAGAAGCCCCGGGCCGAGTTCCACATCCAGCAGATGGCCTGAAAACTGTACTTTGTCGCCCACCGCCAGCCCGGATGTGTCCTCAAAGACCTGCATGTCCGCGATCCGGGCGCGTATGCGCACTACCTCGCACATCAGGGTGGTGTCACCGAGCATGGCGTATCCGACTTCATTCTGGGCAACCGGCCGGTCAAACCTGACGGTTATCATGTTGCCGTTGATCCCGGTTATGGTGCCTGTATTCTTATTCATTCGTGCGGCGCTCCAGGCCCGCGTCTTCGTGCGCATTGTTTTCTTCAGAAGGAGGTTTCTCCGCAATATCTCCGGCGGAACGCCTGCCGTCCTCTCTGGATAAAGCGTTCCACCGTTCGGACATGCGCAATTTCAGTGAATAACCGAGCACGGCACAGGAAGAGAATTGATCCCTGCTTTCCATGTCGTCCAGCAGGCTCCACCGGATCTTATCCAGAGCCTTCTCCCTGTCTTTGGGATTGTCCGCTGTGAATGCCTCTGCTACGGCTCTGTGGATCGAAGGCTCGTATCCACGCTGTTTCCTGAGAAAATCGGCGGCGTTCCCCGCGCCGCGTTCCGAGCGCGTCTTCGCAACGGCGTTCCTTATTTCAATTTCATTTTCCCGCCAGGCGCTGACAAAAGAATGCCGTGAGGATTCCGGTATCACCGGCTCGAGCTGTGAAAGAGCCGCGGCATCGCGGGGCGAAAGATGTTCAGAGCATTGCGTTTTGAACGTCTTGTAAGACAGCGGAGGTGCTGAATCCAAAGAGAGCATGGGGAGACTGGCGGCAAAGAAATAGTAATTCATTGTTCAGATACATCGTGTTTTTGCAGGGCTTTTTTGACGATTGCCGCCAGCCTGGGTCTCAGAAGCGCGCACATGGCCTCGGCTACGGCTTCGCCGGTGAAATCGTGCTCTACCTTGTCCTCCGGCATGGAAACGCGGAAGCCGGAAATAATGCCGTCGTCCGGTTTTATTTCCATGCCCGACTTAAGCTGTTTGCCCAACTCGGCGGTGAAAAATTCCTGTATTTTCCCGCGTTGGTCGGGGTTCAGCAGAACCTCGATGTTTTTGCCGCCGGACTTGTCACCGCAGTAGGCTTTGACAACGTCCGTGAGCATCTGTTTCAGAGTGTCGGCGTCAAGGGCCTCTTCCACAGACGAGGAGACTATATCCCTGATTACCGAGTTCAGGACTTCTTCAACGGAAAGAATCACGTCCCTGGCAGTCTGCCGGAGTGATTTGCGGCTTCTCTCGGCGAAGGCCTTTGCTTCGTTGTCAGCTTTCTGTGTTTTGGCCTGCGCGTTTGTTTCGGCTTCGTCAACGATCCGGTGCGCCTTATCCTTGGCTTCCGAGATTATTTTATCGGATTCAGACTGCGCCTTCTCGACACCGTCCTTTTGTATGCGGTCGAGCAGGTTCTGAAGATCTTCGGCCATGACCCGCTCCCGTCAGTTCTGCTCCGTTTGTTCCTCTTTTGCCAGCAGGTCGGACCATCTCCGGTCCGCGCGATCCTGGTGCCATTGCAGAAGCTTTTCGTCCTTAAGGATATGCTTAAACCGCCCCTGCAGTTTAAACCACTCCGCTACCGGTACTTCCTTCTTCGGCTTGTAGGTTATCTTCCATTTGCCGTTATCCACTTCGTAAAGCGGCCAGTAGCGGGATTCAACAGCGACGCGGCCTACCTCTATTGAATCTTCGGGCTTGCACCGCCAGCCGCGGTGGCACGGCTGGAGGATATTAATGAAGGCCGGTCCTTCGACTTGAAGCGCGCGCTCTACCTTGCGCATGTAGTCCATGTGGTTGGATACACAGGCCTGGGCAACGTAGGGAATATTGTGGGCCACCATGCACGCGGTCAGGTCTTTTCGTTCCTGCTGTTTGCCGTGTATTACCTTGCCGGCCGGGCTGGTGTTCGTGGCCGCGCCGCGGGGCGTGGCGCTCGAACGCTGAATGCCGGTATTCATGTAGGCGTTGTTGTCGTAACAGACGTAGAGCATGTTGTGGCCTCGTTCCATGGCTCCGGAGAGGGACTGGAAACCGATGTCGTACGTTCCCCCGTCACCGCCGAAAGCGATGAAGTTCATCTTTTTGTCCTTAGGGATCCTGCCGAGGCGTTTGAGAGCCCGGAAGGCCGATTCGGCGCCGCTGAGAGTGGCGGCGGAATTTTCGAAGGCGCAATGCACGTACGGGACCCGCCATGAGGTATAAGGGTAGATAGTTGTAGATACCTCCATACAGCCGGTGGCGAAACCGATAACGGTATCGGACCCGGCCACGAGCAGAGTCTGCCGCAGTATTGCGGGTGCGGCGCACCCGGCACAGGACCTGTGCCCTCCCGCGAGCAATTCCGGATTAGCTGATAATTTCTTGAGATTGATAGCCATGTTGCAGTCCCCCGCTAGTCTTCTCTAAGGCAGATATACCTGTAGGTTTCTCCGGTATTGCCGGATTTCTTCATTCCGGCAAGGTTGTTGAATATGCTTTCGAATTCAGTGGCGTTTATGTCGCGTCCGCCCAGCCCGTAAACGTAACTGACAAGGTGTTTGCAGGAGCCGCCGCAGAAGGAACGGATTTCGTTAAACAGCGGTCCCCCTTTCAGCCCGTAGGATATCGCCCTGTCCATTACCGCTGCCGCGCCGATTTCATTAATGACTTCGGCCAGCTCCTCGCCGGGGAAGGGACGGAAGGTCCTGAGCTTTATGACGCCGGCCTTGACACCTTTGTCGCGCGCCTGCTGAGCCGCGGCCTTGGCCGTACCGCCGGCCGACCCCAGGGCCACAATGGCGACCTCGGCGTCCTCCAGCATGTATTTTTCGAAAAACCCGTAGGATCGCCCCGTGAGTTTTCCGTATTCGGCTCCGACATCCAGCACCACCGAACGTGAATTCTCCATTGCTTCGGCCATTTGCCGCCTGCATTCGAAGTAATAATCCGTAAGGTGGAGAGGCCCGATGCTTATAGGGTGTTCGGTGTCAAGGAGGCTGAATGCCGGGTGGTAATCTCCAACGAATTTGAGGGCTTCATCCCGGCCGAGCACTTCGAGACCCTCCATCGTGTGGCTCAGGATGAACCCGTCCAGACATACCATGACGGGGAGAAGAACGTTCTCGTGTTCGGCTATGCGGAATGCCTGTATGATGTTGTCGTAGACTTCCTGAACGTTTTCCGAGTAAAGCTGAAGCCAGCCGGAATCCCGAAGGAACATGGCGTCGCTGTGATCGCAGTGAATATTGATCGGTCCGCTGATAGCGCGGTTTACCACGGGCATTACTATCGGGAGCCTGGTGGAAGAAGTTATGGCGCAGATTTCCGACATCAGCATCAGCCCCTGGGAGGAAGTGGCGGTTATCGTTCTGGCGCCCGAAGCGGCGGCTCCGAAACACGCGCTTTGGGCGCTGTGTTCGGACTCCACGGGAATGAGTTCGGTGTCCACGACGCCATCATTAACGTAAGAAGAAAACTTATGCATAAGTTCCGTCTGCGGCGTTATGGGAAATACGGCCGCGACATCGGGGTTGACGTCTTTCAGCGCTTCGGCGCCCGCGTCGTTGCCGGTAAGAGCCAGTTTTGTAGACATTTCGTTACTCCGTTATGGTTAATTCTTCCTGAATCGGTTAATCCTTGAACTCCGACTCCAGCTTCATTTCGATGGCGTGGCATTTCTCCGGGCATTCGCGCGCGCAGATACCACAACCCTTGCAGTGATCGTAGTCGAAGCCGGCCATTTTGCCGTTTTCGACCTTGACGGCGGAATCGGGGCAGAGAATCCAGCACCGGAGGCAGTGGATGCATCTTTCGGGAACATGCACCGGTCTGTAGGTTCTCCAGGTCCCCGTCTCGTATTCCTCGCTGTTGCCGGGCTCGGTGATCATTCCCCCTATGGGCATTTCTTTCCAGTTCTTGATTTCGCTCATTGTGATTTCACCTCCTCGTAGGCCCGGTCAATAGCCCGGATATTACCCTCTACGATGCGATCCCCGAATTTCTTGAGGAACTTGTCTTTGATATTCTTCTTGATCGAGTCAAGGGATATGCAGTCCGTAGCCTTGATGAGCGCACCTATCATCGGCGTGTTGGGGATGGCCCGCCCGAGTTCATCTATAGAAATGGTCATGGCGTCCACACAGTACACCCTGGCTTCTTTCATGCCCAGTTTCTTTGCCATTTCCTCCGGTGTTGCGGCCGTGTTGATGATAAAAATCGTGTCTTTATCCACCGATTCGGTTACCGGCGGTAGTTCAGTAAGGGAATCGTCCAGTACGACAACTACGTCCGGGTGTTCAATGGGGCAGTGGAGATGAATATCCTCCTCGCTGATGCGGGTGAATCCCCTGATGGGCGCACCCATGCGTTCAGGACCGTATTCCGGAAAGCCCTGGCTGTGCTTGCCTTCTTTCAGAGCGACCTGGGCCACAAGCTGGGCCGCGGTCTTGGCTCCCTGTCCGCCCCGTCCGTGCCACCGGATTTCCAACATTTCATCTGACATAGGTTTTCTCCTCGGTACGTAACGTACCCGGTTTTCCGGTCCCGAAACCGGCCATTGAAGAAACCGGCTATTTGCCGACGGCGGCGCGGGTGTCTTCAAGATGCCCCGCGCTTCCAAGTACTTCATTCTTATGAACGATATATTTGGCGTATTCCTCTATAAAGATTTTTCCGGGTTTTCTGAGATCGAAGTTTTCCGGGCTGTCTCGGAAGCTTTCACGGTGTACGCGGCACCATACCAGTCGGCCGTCAGTGTCGATATTTACTTTCGTGACCCCCATCTTGGCCGCCTTGCTGATTTCATCTTCAGATACCCCTCTGGCTCCCTTGAGATCGCCGCCGGCTTCGTTGATACGCCTGACTTCCTCCTGGGGAACCGAACTTGAGCCGTGCATTACCAGGGGAAACGCGGGAAGACGCTTCTGAACGTCCCGGATAACGTCGAAATGGAGGCTCTGACTGCCGCTGAACTTGTAAGCGCCGTGGCTCGTTCCTATGGCGCACGCCAGGCAGTCGCAACCCGTTTTTTTTACGAAATCCTCAACCTGTTGCGGGTCCGTGAGACGGGCGTCTCCTTCGTCCACCTTTATGTCCTCCTCGACTCCGCCCAGCTGGCCGAGTTCCGCTTCCACGGCCACGTTCCTGGCGTGAGCCGCGTCCACGACCCGTTTTGTTATTTCGACGTTTTTCTCGAATTCCTCCTTGCTGGCGTCAATCATGACGGAAGAATAAAATCCGCTTTCAATGCAGTCCATACAGGCTTCTTCGTTGCCGTGGTCCAGGTGGACGGCAAACAGCGCGTCGGGAAAAATTTCGTCCGCGGCGCGGATCATGGCTTCAAGTATGCGTTTGTCGGTATAGCTTCTGGCGCCCTTGGATATCTGGAGCATGAAAGGGGCCTTGCTGTCCATGTTGCCTCTGAAAAGGCCCATGACCTGCTCGGCGTTATTGATGTTGTAGGCGCCGAGTGCGAATTTTCCATACGCGTGTTTAAACATTGGAATAGGGGATACGATCATAGCTGTACCTTTCTCCTTTTTTGCATTTGACCGCGGCAGGTCGGCTCCCGCCGGGGCATGAACCACAAGTAAACCGAGCAACATACTACCCGCGCGGATACCAGTCAACAAGGTAATGAAAAAGATAAATATTTTCCCGTTTTCCGGCCGGGTCAGCGAGTTCGGCGGCCGGATGTTTCCGCGGGGACTTCTGACACGTCGCTTTGCAGGGCCGCCGTTCTCCGAAAAAGACCTTCGCTGAGGTGCATGTTGGCGATTGAAAGTGAAAAATTGTAGAGCAGGCCCCTGGCCCGGTCGTGCGCCTGAAATTCGGCTTCCACGAACTCATTATTCCAGAGGTATTCGGGCAGGCGGGCCCATTTAAGGGGCCAGGCCAGCAGAAAGGGAAAGATTTCGGCATCCAGGCAGTGCACAGAGAGATCCCCGGCGAGGATTTCGGAGTCTTCGGCCAGCAGTCGTATATGCACCCACGCCGGGGGGCCCGTTATTTCAAATTCGGCTATTGTTCTGCGCAACACTTCATCAAAACCGTGAACAAGGAGGTCCTTCAGGTCCTTTTCAAAGGCGGTTACGGGAAATAAGTGTTCCCGGCCGAGCGGGGCGGCGGCGGGGGCCTCAAGTTCCACCAGCGAGCATTGGGGATAATCCTCCGCTACTTCGTCGGCAAGCGAACACCAGAATTTGGCCGCGCTGTTGCTGTAGGGTATTCCTTCGACAAATACGGTGGACGGACCGGGCTGGCGCCCGGGCGCGGAGTCTTTTTCGGTATTAATTAATCTTGCCATATTTTATACTGACTGTCAGAACCCGCTTTTATCACAATCGGCAGATCAACTCAAGGAGCGGAAAAAAAGGGAAGAACTTTAGGATGTATAACGACGGAAAAATCCATGCCCGGCAATGCCTCTTGATTCTGATGTGTTTGTCCATGTCCGGAATTTCGTGCTCCTCCGGCTCGAATTCGCGGAAGCGTGTCTTTATTGAGACGGCGGGGGAGATGGCGAAGTTTCAAGCTGACATAGCGGACACCCCCGAGGAACGGGAGATCGGGCTCATGTACGTGGAACATCTCGCGGAAGGAGAGGGCATGCTCTTTGTCTACGACGATGAAGAAACAAGGACATTCTGGATGAAAAACACCTGCATACCGCTTGACATACTGTTTATTTCTGCGGACGGAATAATAGTCGATATTGCCCGGGAAACCGAGCCGATGAGCCGTAAACCTGTAACTTCGAAGCGGCCGGCCTCGTTCGCGCTTGAAGTCAAGGGGGGGACCGCTGAAGAACTCGGCATTGCCGTGGGTGGCCGGGTTTTGTTTGCGGACTGACGGGCCGGTCAGTTTTCTCCGGAAAGCAGTCTGTTTATCGAGGCGGCGGCTTTCCGGCCTTCGCCCATGGCGAGTATTACAGTCGCGGCGCCCAGTACTATGTCGCCGCCCGCGTAAACGCGGTCCATGGACGTTCTGCCGTTTTTATCCACCACAATGTTGCCCCGCGTGTTGGTCTCGATTTCCGGAGTGGTTTTCTTTATCAACGGGTTGGAAGCGTTCCCTATGGCGACAATCACGGTATCGACTTCCATTGTGAGCTCGCTGTCCGGGATAGGTACGGGCCTTCTTCGTCCGGATTCGTCCGGTTCCCCCAGTTCGTACTTCAGGCATTCCATGGCGGTAACTCTGCCGTATTCGTCCCCCAGGATGCGCTTTGCGTTTCGGAGGATGTCGAAAATGACTCCTTCTTCCCGGGCGTGGGCGACTTCTTCGGCCCTTGCCGGCATTTCCTTTTCGGTTCGGCGGTACACGATGTGAACTTCCTCGGCGCCGAGCCTGAGCGCTGTTCTCGCTGAATCCATAGCCACATTGCCGCCCCCGAGCACCGCGACTTTGCGCGCGCTGATTATCGGGGTATCGGCTCTTTCGCGGTCGTAGGCCTTCATGAGATTGGACCTGGTGAGAAATTCATTGGCGGTGAAAACACCTACGAGGTTCTCGCCTTCAATACCGAGGAATTTCGGCAACCCCGCTCCGGTTCCCACGAAAACGGCGTCGTAGCCGTCCTTGTCCAGGAGGTCCCTGAGCCTGCGAGTCCTGCCCACGACGAAGTTGCATCTCACCTCGACACCCATGGCCTTGAGCGTTTCCACTTCAGCCTGGACGATTGCCTTGGGAAGCCGGAACTCCGGTATGCCGTAAATCAGTACGCCGCCGGGCTTGTGGAAGGCCTCGAGTATGGTGACGCTGTGTCCCGCTCGCCTGAGGTCGGCGGCCGCGGTAAGTCCGCCGGGGCCGCTGCCCGCCACGGCGACCCTTTTACCGGTGTGCGGCTTTACCTCAGGAACACTGCTCCGGCCGGATTCGCGTTCCCAGTCGGCTGTAAAGCGTTCGAGCCTTCCTATGGAAACGGCCTTTTCCACGTCCTTGAGAGATTTACCCACTGTACATTGGAGCTGGCATTGGGTTTCCTGCGGGCAGACACGGCCGGAAATCGCCGGAAGAAGATTGTCGGTTTTGATTATATCCGCGGCTTTCCGGAAATCGCCCTCGGCGACGGCCTTGATAAAGGACGGGATATCAACGCGAACGGGACAACCCTCTATGCATTTTGCGTTTTTGCACTGGAGACAGCGCAGTGCTTCGATTCTTGCCTGTTCCGGAGTGTACCCCAGGGCGACTTCATTCATGTTGCGGCGGCGGGATACGGGATCCTGTGACGGCATTTCCTGCGGGGGGATAGCGAGCCTGTCCCTGGCGCTGAGTTCGGCTCTGCCGAGTATGTTGCTGAGAATGGCTTCGGCTTTTTCGGCCAGCATGTTGAGTGCGCCGTCTTCGGTCATTGGCCCCGGCCCCGCTGCCTGTCGTGCTCTGAAACCGCCCGGCAGGCGCGGCGGGCGGTCTGTTCTTCTTCCCTGTAGGCGCCGAGCCGTTTCATCATGTTGTCAAAATCAACCCTGTGGCCGTCGAATTCGGGTCCGTCAACGCAGACGAACTTCGTTTCTCCCCCGACAGTCACTCTACAGCCTCCGCACATGCCTGTTCCGTCTATCATTATAGTGTTCAGCGATACAACCGTATGTATGCCGAACGGGCGGGTTGTTTCACAGCAGAATTTCATCATGACCGGAGGGCCTATGGCTACGGCAAGGTCCGGCGGCGGCTCACGCCCGCAGATTTCCCTGAGCGGTTCGGTTACGAGGGCTTTCCTGCCATAGGAGCCGTCATCCGTACAAACTATAATTTCGTCGGCGACGGCCCTGAGTTCGTCTTCCAGAATAATCAGCTCCCTGTTCCGTGCGCCGATAATTATTATGAGCCTGTTACCCGCTTTCTTCATGGCCTGGGCGATCGGATAAAGCGGGCCCACACCTATGCCTCCTCCCACGCCTACCACCGTTCCAAAGTTATCTATATGCGTGGGTGTGCCGAGGGGACCGACGACATTGGAAATATTTTCTCCCTGTTTCAGAGCGGCCAGATCACGGGTGGTTTTACCTACCGCCTGGAATATGAGAGTAATGGTTCCGGCACCGGGGTCCGCATCCGCTATGGTAAGAGGTATCCGTTCTCCGAATTCCGGGTCGAGCTGAAGGACAATAAACTGCCCCGGCCTGCGCTCCCGGGCTATTTCAGGCGCGCGTACCACGTAGCGGAAACTTTCCGCGGAAAGCTGTTCCTTTTTTACTATTTCATTCATCAACAGCCTGACCCGTCAAAGCATCAGTGTCTGAAGCTCCTCTGGCCCGTAAACACCATTGCCGCGTTCGCTTCGTTGCAGGCTTCTATGCTTTCGAAATCGCGCAGAGATCCTCCCGGCTGAATGACCGCGCTTACGCCCTCACGGATACCCACATCCACTCCGTCCCTGAACGGGAAAAAGGCGTCCGAAATCATACAGCTTCCGGGAAGTCCTCCCCTGGCTTCGTCCACCTGTTCGTCTATCTCCGCCTGTTCTTCGGGTTCGAGGTTATTATACGGAACATGACGGGCTTCCCACGCTATCCGGTCGGCAAGTTTGCGGCGCGCCTTGTCCCTGGCTATTTCCGCGACTCCGACGCGGTCCTGTTCGCCGGTGCCGATTCCGAGAGTTACCCCTTCCTTTACGTATAGAACCGAATTGCTGGTTACTCCTGCTTCGACCATCCAGCCGAAGAGGAGGTCGGAGTACTCTCTTTCCGTCGGCATCCTGTTGATTCTGTGTTCCCTGCCCTTGTAAACGGCCTGGGCCGGAACGAGATCGTCCTTTGTCACGGCCGAAGGCACAAAGGACCATTGTACTATGACCCCGCCGTCGATGAGGGATTTGAAGTCAACGACGCGCTCAGCCCGGTATTCCCGGAGTCGATCCATGTTCGCGATGCGCATGACGCGGAGATTTTTTCTGGCGCCCAGGATATCCATTACACCTTCGGCGAATCCGGGAGCTATAACGACTTCAGCGTAATTTTCGGCTATGAGCTGTGCTGTTTGCCTGTCTACTTCTGCGTTCAGAGCTATTGCTCCGCCGAAGGCCGCAACGCGGTCGGCCATGTTCGCTTTGAAGTAGGCGTCCGCCAGGCTGTCGCCCCTGGCGGCGCCGCAGGGATTGTTATGTTTCATTACCACCGCGCAGGGCGTCCCGGGCAGGTAGCGGAGAATATTCAGCGCGTTGTCCGCGTCGGTGATATTGATTTTCCCGGGGTGTTTTCCCGACTGAAGCAGTTCGGCGTCGGAAGCCAGGTATCTGCCGGGGCTTATACACTGCACATCGCCGAGGGCCAGGTTTCCGTTCACCAGCTTGTACAGCGCGGATTCCTGACCGGGGTTTTCGCCGTATCGCAGGCCCTTCTGCACGCCGTCGATTACCCAGGAAACCTTTTCGTATATCAGCGTCTGTCTGTCCTTTCCGTCGCCCGCGAAGGTTATTTCCATGCGGGGAGGAAAATGGTCGTCCATCATGGTTTTATAAGCGGACTGGAAATCCTTCTTTTCCGGCATGGGACCCTCCTACTGTTTATTCAGTTTACGGCGGGCGATAATCTGGGCCGTCCGTACTGTGTTTCTGAGCATCATTGCGGTTGTCAGAACCCCCACGCCTCCCGGCACGGGGGTTATGACAGAAGCTTTTTCCTTAACATTCTCAAAATCCACATCGCCTGCAATTCTTTTCCTGGGGCGTCCTGCGGAATTGAGCACGGGTTTGCCCGATTCGTCCAGAGCGGTAACACGGTTGATTCCTATGTCTATTACTATGACCCCTTCCTTGACCATTTCGGCCGTAATCAGGTTGGGTTTGCCTACGGCCACAAACAGTATGTCTGCGTTACGGGTATGTGCGGCAAGGTTGCGAGTGGCGATATGGCAGACGGTTACCGTGGGCGAAGCGTCCGGAGAGGAAAGAAGCAGCATCGCGAGAGGCTTGCCCGCTATATCCGAATGCCCCACTATTACCGCTTCTTTTCCCATTAAAGTCGCACCGGAGTACTTTGCCAGTTCATAGGCGGATTCGGCCGTACAGGGCGACACGTTGAGATCGCTGTAAAACAGTTTACCCAGGTTTTCCGGGTGCATTCCCTCTATATCCTTCAGGGGCCTGATGCGCCGCTGGAGCTTGCGGGGATTGATGCCGAGCGGAACCGGCATGAGGAGAATTATGCCCGTGATTGATTCGTCCTCGTTCAGCTCTTCGATGAGGCGCAAGGCGCCGGTTTCCTGTGTTTCTGCCGGTAATTGCTTCAGGTCGTAATGGATGCCTATATCCGTGCAGTTTTTCTCCTGCTGTTTGGCGTAAACCTTTGAACCGGGGCTCTCCCCGATCTGGACGGCCGCCAGTCGCGGCGGCATTGCCTGCTTTTCAAGTTCCGTAATTTCGCGCTTAAGGTCGGCGAGAATACGGTCTGCGATAGGCTTGCCCTCAAGCAGTTGCGCGCTCATGAGAAATGCTCCTTTGTTAAAGCTGTTATTTTTTGACGTACCGCCTCCACGTGTTCAAGAATTTCTGCGAGTTCGGCGCGGACGGTTTCTGCGAGTTCGGCGTCTTTTATCTGCGCCAGGTTTACTTCAACGTTAACGCATGAAGCCCTGCACGCGCCCGCCGCGAGTTCGGCCCCTACCGTCACGTCGCTCAGCAGGTTTGAATTCCCTTTTTCAAACAGCGGTACGCATTCGTCCATGAGATGCGCGAGAATACGGGAGCATTCCAGGGGCACCCGCATCGCGGTCCTCAGCGCGGCCTGGACTGCTTCGGCCCGGGCGGTTGTCTGTCCGGGGTTGCCGCGCGGCAGTTTAAAGGCTTCGGATATCCCGGCGTACGCTTTCGAGTCCTCGTCGATCAGTTCCTGGAGCCGCCCCCGGGCTTTTTCAACCCGTTTGAGTATTTCCTTCATTTGCGTTTCCACGTTCCTGTATTTTTCCCGGCCCAGGGTGAAATTGGCCGCCATGGCGAGCGCTCCGGCGCCGATTGCCCCGGCCGCCGCCGCCGCGCTTCCGCCCCCGGGTGTGGGTTTACGGGCCGAAAGGTCGTCGAGGTAGGAAAGTACCGGACCCTCGAGATACATTTGCGCGGTTCCTTTTATTCCAGGTTAGTGTGACTCTGTCCCATCATGTCCTTGGGAATATCCGTTCTTTCAAGCAGAACATAAACAAGAGCGTCCAGGTAGAGAAGCGCGGATTCCTCAAAAACCGTATTGTTGCGCGGGCCGACAACGCACTGACAGGATTTTCGGATATCCGGGTCGTTGGCCGGGATCAGTATTGTCTCATCCGCCATATCCGCCAGGACGGAATCGGCGGAAGATGTTATCAGGGCTGTTGACGAGCCTGCTTCGCGGGATATCCTTGCGAATTCGATGGTAGTGGATGTTACGCCACTGCAGGACACTGCGATCATCAGGTCCCGGGCCTGGATCCTCCTGCAGGTCGGCTGACCGGGAATGTGGACCCTGAACCCCATCTGCGTCAGCCTGGTGGCAAAACAGCCGGCTATGAGACCGCTCCTGCCCTGTCCCGTCACAAAAACCCGCTCGGCTCCAAGAATAAACGACACCAGCCTTTCGGTTGAATCCTGGCTTACGCGCCTGACGGCGAGAGCCACGGCCGAGAGATGCCGCTCGAGAAGCTTTTCGAGTTCAAAGTCAGACTGACGTTCCATTTCCCGGGCCCTTCCTGACGTGGTCCCATCGTTTGAGTTCCGCTACTTTTCCTAGAGTGCTTCCTGCGTCTATTTCGGCCATTTGCCTGGACTCCTGTTCAGTCACGGCCTGAGCCCTGTTGGCGGTTTCCACCAGCTTTTCCGCCGGTATTACGACGATGCCGTCGTCATCGCCCACAATCCAGTCGCCTGAGCGCACGTTACAGCCTCCGATTTTCAAGGGCACATCCAGCATTCCCTGGCCCCTGGGTTCGCCGGCCACGGGTGTAATGAGGCGCGAGAAAGCCGGGAAACCCATTTCCCTGACGTTTTTGACATCCCTTATGGCCCCGTCAATCACAACTCCGGCAATCTTTCTCTGTATACAGCTCTTCGTGGCCATCTCTCCCCATACTGCTGGCGGGCGCCCCCCGGCGTCTATCACAAGCACCTGTCCCTCCCGGGCCTCGTCGATTGCTTCGACGGGCTTGCTCCAGTCTCCCGGATAAGTCCATACCGTCAGCGCGGGTCCGGCCATGCGTGCTCCCGGGACGATCGCGCTGATTCCCTCTACCGCCCCGCTATTATGCATCGCGCCTGTAATGTCGGCGGCGGAAGCTTTCAGCAGAACTTCCTTTATGTCTTTGCCGGAGGTCCTGGCATAGAACTCCGTGGATTCGGGCCGCCCGCTGGCGAGCACTTTCCGCATTGTTCTCGCCGCCTTTTCCGCGTCCGGGGATTTTGTTATCGCCCCTCCGACTATTATTATTTCGGCGCCGGCCTTCACGGCTTTAACGGCATTTTCGGTGTTTATTCCTCCCGCCACAGCGACCGGGAGCTTAACGGCCCTGGACAGGGCCTTGAGATTCTCGAAGGGAAGCGCTCCCTGCATCTGCATGTCAATGGGAGTGTGGACGCAAACGGCGTAAACTCCGATTGCCTGCACTTCCAGTGCGCGCTTTACCATCAGTTCCGGGTCCTCCATGCCGAGCATGTCCACAACGATGCGCGCGTCGTATTTCTTTGCCGATTCGACGCACTCGGATATCGTGGCGTCTGAAGCGCCGGCCAGAACGTGGATAACGTCCGCGCCGGCCCTGGCCGCGCATTCTGTCTCAAGTTTGCCCGCGTCGGCTGTTTTCATGTCGGCGACTATCGTGGCGGACGGAAACTCCCTGCGAAGAGTCCTTACGCTGTTCAGACCTTCGCTTTTGATCAGCGGGGTGCCGGCTTCCAGCCGGTCCACTCCGCCTCTGACTGCTTCCCTGGCGACTGTAAGCGCCCGTTCAAGATTTTCGTGATCAAGAGCAAGCTGGAGTTTCACTGTCATGGCTTCAGAACAGCCCTTTCACCTTCCCGGTGGTTACGTCAATGTCGATTCTTTTGAAAGCGGGGTTCGAACCGGTGCCGGGCATGAGCCTGATAGTGCCTGCCACGGGTACAAGGAATCCCGCTCCTTTGTACAGCAGAATGTCGCTGACCGGCAACTCCCAACCCGTGGGACAACCCTTGAGGGTTTTGTCGTGCGAGAGGCTGAGGTGGGTTTTCAGCATGCAGGTTGCCAAAGCGGCGGTTTGGTGGTGGGCGGAGTATGCCTCCAGCTTCGCTTTTGCCTTTTCGGTATAGGCGACACCCGTTCCGCGGTATACCTTTTTTGTGATTTTTTCTATTCGTTCTGCGTGGGGGGTATCGCTTTCGTACAGGAAATGGAAGTTGTTTTTCTCTTCACAGGCGTGCATTACGGCTTCCGCAAGTTCGATAGCGCCTTCTCCTCCCTTCATCCAGTGATCGGATACGGCGCACAGGGCGCCGTGTTCCCCGGCTGTTTTACGGACCAGCGCGATTTCCGCGTCGCTGTCGGTATAAAAACGGTTCAGGCAAACGACGGGCCTCACGCCGCTTTCGCGGATCGTGTTGATGTGCGCGGTCAGATTGCAGCATCCCTCCTGGAGAAGATCGAGGTTTTCTTCCGTATATGCTTTGTCGAGGGGCAGTCCCGGCACTACCCTTGGTCCGCCGCCGTGCATTTTCAACGCCCTTATGGTGGCGACCAGGACCACGGCGTCGGGCTTAAGCCCGGATATTCTGCATTTCAGGTTCCAGAATTTTTCGTACCCGATGTCCGCGCCGAAGCCGCTCTCGGTAACGTGATACTCGGCGAGGCGCGTGCCCAGCTCGTCGGCTATAATCGAGCTCTGGCCTATAGCGATATTGGCGAACGGACCGGCATGCACGAATACCGGCTGACCCTCGATAGTCTGAAGCAGGTTGGGGTTCACGGCGTTCACCAGCCACGCGGCCATGGCGCCGTCCACTTCCAGGTCAGCCGTGGTTATATCGTTGCCCTCCCTGTCGCTGGCAAGCACGATCCTGCCCAGGCGCTCGCGAAGGTCCCTGAGGTCGCGGGCCACCGCCAGTATCGCCATGATTTCGCTGGATACGGTGATGGCGAACCCGGAATCCATTTCATAGCCGTCCATTCTGCCGCCGATGCCGATGCGTATTTTCCGGAGTGCCTGCGCGCAGAAGTCCATGACCCATTGGGTCTCAACTCTTGTGGGGTCGATGTTGAGCCTCTTGAGGTTCCTCTTCGCCAGTTCCGCGTCGTTGTAATTGTTCTCGTGCTGAATGCGGGATGTCAGTGCGACCATGGCCAGGTTATGGGCGTTGGTGATAGCGTCGATGTCGCCCGTAAGCCCCAGCGAGAATTCGGTGAGCGGTATGCACTGGGCCAGCCCGCCGCCCGCCGCCGAACCCTTTATGTTGAAAGTGGGTCCGCCGCTGGGCTGTCGAATTGCTCCCACGGCTTTCTTGCCCAGTTTTCCCAGTCCCTGGATCAGCCCAATGGAGGTCGTGGTTTTTCCTTCGCCGGCCGGTGTGGGCGTTATGGCTGTCACGTCAATGTATTTTGCTTTCTTTTTACCGGGAAGACGTTCCATCGCCTTGAGAAAGTCAACTTTACCGATGCGCCGGCCCATTGGAATCAGCTCATCATCCTCGAAGCCGAGATCGCGGGCCAGTTTGTTGAAGGGCACCATGTTTTCGGCCGCCGCGTCCGCAATTTGCCAGTCTTTCATTTTCAGGGGATCGAGTTTCATGATTGTTTTCTTTCCAATTCGCTCACTTGCACTGCGAGTCTTTCGTTCAATTCAACCGGAATGCCGAGTGATTGCCCTTCCTTCACAACTATACCGTTGATGAAATCAATTTCGGTTTTCTTTTTCTTGCGCAAATCCTGCACCATGGACGAGAAGTTCTCCGCCGTTTCGCGGCAGATCCGTTCGGCTTCCATCCCGGCGTCTTCGTAGGCAAGCGTTGCGCCTTTCGCCCGCGCTACCGCCGCCGCCTCCTGCGCCGCGCGATGAAGCTGTTTCTTCAATTTCTCATCATAAACCAGGTATCCATTACGAACATTTGAGATGGCGGTCAAGGGGTTTATCGCCGCGTTGATAACCAGTTTACTCCAGACCAGAGACAGGCAGTCCTCCGAAGTCTCCGTGGGGATGCCTGCACCGGCCAGAACGGCGGCGATCTCAGATGCCGTCTGCCGGGACGACTCGGGAATCCGCGGCGCAATGCGGGTAAGTCCCGAACCGGCGTGACGAACATGGCCCGTACCCATTGAAGTGGCCCCCTGGGCCGTACAACAGCAGAGAACGGGTACTCCGGGACACGTCGATGCGATCCTTTCCACGTTACCCGCTCCGTTCTGCAGGGAAACGATCGCGACCCCTTCACTCAGTACCGGTTCTGCGACGAGGAGAGCCGAGTCCGTATCGTACGCCTTAACGCACAGGAAGACAGCGTCGGGGCGGGCGAGTTCCCGCGCCTGTGCCGACGCCGGCACCTTTACGACCCGGGTTTCCCGCGTGTCTTCTATTTTCAGGCCGGCCGATGTAATCACGCGGGCGCGTTCCGCGTCCTTGTCCAGCAGTACGACCTCGTTGCCCGCCTCCGACAGCAACGCCGCGAAAAGCGAACCTATAGCGCCTGGACCCACGATAACGATTTTCATGATCTCCGTTCCTTGCGGTATGCCGCGGCATCCGGTATAAGAACCGTAATCAGCCGGTCAATCGCGCAACCGCAATCAGGGTACAATAATGAAAAAAAGATCACGTGTTCAAGGCCCGCGTGAGATAAGCGGCAGTCTTGTGGGTATCGACGGAGCCAGGGGAACGCTGGACGGCTTTCTCACGCGGGGCCCCGGCCGTCGCCGCATTCTGACCGTGTTTGTTCCCGGGATGGGCAGTAATTTCCACAGCGGGCGGCTCAAGAAGGAGCTTTTGAGACGCGCGCCTTCCGCCGGGTTCGACTGCCTGTCGGTAAACAACAGCGGGTTCGGGACACGGACAGCGCGGGAAAAGTTCAGATGGTGCCTTGCCGACCTCGACGGGGTTGTTGCGTTCGCGAGACGGCGCAAATACAAAGGCGTTGTCCTGATGGGGCACAGTACGGGTTGCCAGAAGGTCACCTACTACCAGGCCGTTCGAAGGAGTTCCTGCGTCAGGGCTCTTGTCCTGGCCGCTCCCGTGGACGATTACGCGGCCGTGAAAAAAGAGCTGGGGCGCAGATTTTCCAGTACGGTCCGGTTTGCCCGGCGCCTTGCGGACAGGGGCGACGAGAGCACGTTACTGCCGGCGCAAGCGCCCAGGTTCACGGCTCGCCGTTTTCTGAGCTTTGCCGACGCTTCGCAGATTGAAGCGAGGATATTTAATTACAAAGGCCCCATGCGTCATTTCGGCCGGGTAAGTTGCCCGGTTCTCGCCCTGGTTGCCGGGGAGGAGGAGTACGCATGCATTCCGGCGGAGCAGACATGCCGCATTCTCCGCGACCGGTCGCGCACCGGAGTGTTTGACTGTAAAATTATAAAGGGCGCTGATCACGGCTTCCACGGCAGGGAAGGGCGGACGGCCGGTATGATATACCGGTGGCTGAAGGAACGGGATCTATGAATCCGGCCGGCAACGGTGTCTGCGATCTGTGCCCCCGCCGTTGTGGAGTGCGCCGCGTACGCGGCGAAACCGGCTATTGCCGGGCAGGCACCGGCTGGTACATTGCCTCGATCTGCGCACACAGGGGGGAAGAACCGGCTATATCCGGTACAAGGGGCATATGCAATGTGTTCTTCGCGCACTGCAATCTTCAGTGTGTCTATTGCCAGAACTACCAGATCAGTTCCAATTCGGCACCGCTTACCCTTTTCGAAACGACCCTGGAAGAGACGGTCGGGAGAATATCATCAATCCTGAAAACGAGCGAACCCCTGGTGGGTTTCGTTTCGGCGTCTCATTGCGTGCCGCAGATCAAGAGTATTATTTCCCGTCTGCATGACGAAGGCATCCGGCCGGCCTTTCTTTACAACACAAATTCATACGACAGGGTTGACGTCCTGCGGGGGCTGGAAGACGAAATAGACGTGTACCTTCCCGACTTCAAGTATGCCGGGGGCGAACTGGCCGCCGAGTATTCGGGCGCGGGTGATTATCCCGAAACGGCAATTCAGGCTATCGCGGAAATGGTGCGGCAGAAGGGCGCCGAATTGCAGTTTAATGAAGACGGTGTGGTGAACTCCGGGGTGGTGGTAAGGCACCTGGTTCTGCCGGGGGCCGTTGAAAACAGCAAGCGGTGTCTGCGAATGCTGGCCGAAAGAGTCTCACCGGACGTTCACGTTTCACTGATGTCCCAGTATACGCCGGTTCCCCGGGTGTCGGATCATCCTCTGCTGGGCAGGCGCCTGAGGCCGGAAGAGTACAACGAGGTGGTGTCGGAACTGCGGGCGCTCGGATTTGAGAACGGCTGGGTACAGGCTATGGATTCGGCCGGCCATTTTCTGCCCGATTTCAAATCATCGGGAACGGGCGGCAATGGAAGGAATCCGTTTGGGGGAGAGCTGAAAGCAGAAAGCGGAAAGCAGAAAGCTGAAAGCGGAAAACGGGGAGAGAAACCGCGAATCACGCGAATCTGCGCGAATGGGGAGGGAAACCGCGAATCACGCGCCCGCCGCGGCGGGCAACGCTAATGGGGAGGAAGGCAGGAAAAGGGGCGTTGACTGATATCGTGGGGGCGGGTAGGCTTCGAGTTTCACCAGTGGTGTGTAACTATGCAGTGAGAGGAGCGTATTAATCATGGGAATTACATTCAACGCCGGGGAAGTGCTTCAAATGGCCGTACGCGCCGAAGAAAACGCGGCGGACTTTTACAACAAGGCCGCGGAACTGTACAAAAGCAAGGGAAAAGACGGTTCATTCCTGCTGGGTCTCGCCGGCATGGAAGACGAACACAAGACGAAATTCAAGGCCATGCTGTCGGACCTGGGGGAAGACATGAAGGGTTCAACCGCTTTCGATCCCTACATGGAGGCTGCCATGTACCTGAACACCATGGCCGACAGCAGTGGAATTGAGGGAGCTCCTGAAATCACCCGGAATCTTACCGGGGAAGAGTCAGTTGAGGATATGCTGAAGATGGGAATCCGGCTGGAGAAGGACGCGGTGATATTCTACCTGGGAATCAGGGACATGGTTCCGGAGAAACTGGGCAGGGACAGAATTGACACTATTATCGAAGAGGAAAAACAGCACATCATTCAGCTCACCGGCGCGCTCAGGTTGGAACGCGGCGAATAACCCGGCGCCGGAATGTCTGTGTCGACTGTAGTTCTTGTGGCCGTGGCGGTTGCCATGGATGCGTTCGCGGTATCCGTTTCCAGCGGCATAGCGATAACCCGAATGCGGCTCAGGCATGCGCTGGTGATAGCGTCTTTTTTCGGTTTCTTCCAGGGACTGATGCCGCTTTTGGGCTGGTGGGCGGGCCATGGAGTAAAGGGCGCCATAGCGGGGTGGGACCACTGGGTCGGTTTTTTCCTACTGATGGCGGTGGGCGCGCACATGATCCGGGACGGATTTCGTTCCGGGGAGAACAGGGAAACTTACAACCCCCTCAACATATACGTACTGTTTGCCCTTTCAATTGCCACGAGCATTGACGCTCTTGCGGTTGGACTCACGCTGTCCTTTGTGGGTCTCGGCATCCTTTTGCCGGTGTTTGTAATTGCCGGCGTTACTTTCATTACGTCTTACGCGGGGGTGTATATCGGAGCCGCGTGCGGACACGTGCTGGAGTCGAAAGTGGAAGCGGCGGGGGGGCTTCTGCTGGCAGGGCTCGGGGTAAAGCTTCTCCTGGAGCATCTTCTTGCCTGAGGGAGAACCTTATGCTGTTCGGCAGAGTTCCCCGATTGAGCCGCCCCTTCGCGCGTGCGGCGATTGTCGACGCGGTGGGCGGCGGTCTCCTGCTGGGCGCGGTTCAGCCGTTTGCGGGAGTCCTGGCCCGGAGACTGGGTGCGGGTCCCATTCTGCTTGGTTTCCTTTCGATTTCGCCCTTCCTGGGTTTCGCGGCTTCCGGGTTGGTAACGAGATTGCTTTTTAAATTCCGCTGGCCGCGCCTGCTCGGTCTCATCAGCGCTCTCGGCAGAAGCCTGGTGATTCTCACCGGCTTTACGGCGGCCCCCTTCAGTTTTGTTTGTGTCTTAGTTCTTCTGCAGACGAGCGTGGGGTGGGGAAAGGTCCTGTTCCAGACGGTTTTGAGGGCCCACGTGCACGGGATGGCCCGCCCGAATGTTTTCAAGTGGGTAAGGACGGCGGCAACCATCGCCGCGGTTCCTTCGGCGTTTTTTGTGGGAATGATACTCGACTGGCGCCCGGATTCCTACCGGGTGCTTTTTCCGGCAATCGGCCTGGTTTCGGCGGCGTGCGGTTTGCTGTTCTTTCGTATGCCTTCCAGGCGTACCGAACGTCTTGCGCACGAAAGGACCTGCGGCCTGTTCGAAGAAGTGCGTCTGCTCGGTTCGGACAGAAGATTTCTTCTTTTCATGCTGGCTTTTTTCGTGGGAACCCTCGGCGAGAAAATCGTGATGCCGATCCACCCGATATACTTTGCTGACGTGCTCGATCTCAGGTACAGGGACGTTGGAATAACGCTCGGCGTGGTGGGGCCGGTTCTTTCCGTGGGAGGTTTCTTTTTCTGGGCCAGGTGCGCCAGAAGATTCAGCCCGCTCAACGTGCTTATTGTGTGCATGTTTCTCAAGGCGCTTCGGCCCGCCTTCTGGGCGTGCGCGTCAATCGACGCGGTGCCGGCGGTTGCTTTCCTGGCCGCGGGCGAGGCCGTATTCCGGTTCATGATAGCCGGGCTTGAAATGGGGGCCGTTCTTTCGGTCCTGAACATGGCACGTGAAGACACGTCTCCCCTCTACGTGGGTGTTCACTACCTTTTCATGGGGATCCGGGGCCTGCTGGGCCCCGTTATCGGTGTTGCCCTGTACAAGGCAGGAGTCGAGCCGCGGTCGATGTACTGGATTGTCGCGGCGGTGGTAACGGCCGGCGGCTTTGCCCTGGTCATGTTCAAGGCGGCCGACCGGAGATAGAGGCGGTGGAATCGGTGCGTTCCGCCGCCTGCCGTTCTTCGCGTCTCACGAATAATCCAGGCTAGGGCTCAAGCCCGTAAAGGTGCAGTTTCTCCTGCATCAAGGCATCCAGATCAGACAAGTCTTTCGGATAGATTGAGATCAGCCGTTTCCCTTCGTGCTGATACAGAGTCTGCTTCTTGTACATGCTCATCTTATACCGGGGCGTATCCAGTCCCCAGTACTCGATGTACACATCCAGTTCCGGGAGGTAGAAATTCAGTCGAATCTGAAATTCACCGATAATGCGGTACTTGTTGTCGTAGCGATAGATCAGCCCGCGCGCCGTGAGCCATTCAGCGATACGCTTTTCGCCCTCGGACTGGACTAATGTTCCATCACGCGCCGCTACGGTCTTGTTGATCTCCACCTGTGTCTCGAAGTTCCGGCGTGTCAGAAAGGTCTCATCGAAACAGCGGGAGCAGAATACGCGCTGGAAAGCAGCTTGAGAGCGGCCGTACTCATCATCGGAAACGGGAACATTGCAACGCTGACATCGGTGCTTTACGCTTGAATCCGCATCCTTTGCCGCTTGCTCAACCGCATCGGCTGTGGTCTTCGCGGCCGCGCGCACGTAGTTGCGGTTGGCGGGGTTGAGTGCAAGGCCACGCAGATCGTTGATGTGTGCGCGGCCCTCTGCTCCATGCTTCTTCAGCGCCCTGATAGCATACTGCTGGGTTTGGGGATGCCTTCCGCACAATGCCAGTGGAACCAGTGTCTTCACTGCAAGATCAGCATTGGCACCGAAATCAGCCAATTTTCCGATGGCCGATGCCGCGAGACGCTGGACCTCGTTCGAGGGAGGCGGGCAAGTTCAATCAGTTCGGACAGGACGTTCGGGTCACCGGACCTGCCCAACTCCAATGCCCGTTGAACAGCCTTGTGGTGTTCTTTTCGGTAACATTGGGCTTTTCATAATATTTCGCCTCTCCGGGTGCATTGACTCGCTGCCGCTTGCCAATACACCTGGTGATTGCAAGCGTACATTGGCGAGCGATAGAGGTCAATCGGTTGGTAGTGCCGAACTGTAAACCATCACGTGGCAAGACCTTCGCTAGGACGGCGGAATATTACGGCCAATCCAGCGTCGACCATACCCGCTTTTCAGATATTTTTCGCGTCGTTCAGCGTCGTTGCGGTTTCCATGTTCTTCGAGATGCACCCTAATCCAAGGCCG
>JAWODU010000093.1:0-13964 GCA_046483125.1 Kiritimatiellia bacterium | reverse complement strand
CGCGATTGTTTTCCACCCGCGTTCAGCGAAGATTGCCCTGGTTTCAGCGGGGCGGAGGTAATAATCCCCGAAGCGTTCCGGAAAATTCAGCTCGCTGAAAACAGTTACCCTGCCTGCCAGGAGCACGTCATTCTGAGCGAAGACCTTGGCGACCCCCGGGTGTTCGGAATCGGTTGTGCGAAAAACCTCTTTAGCTTCTTTTTCCTTGTCGTATTCATAGCATTCTTCCACTTCAAGCGTACCCATCAGGGCGCCGCTTTCATCGTCCACCAGTGCCGCAGAGGAACCCTCTTTAAAATTATCGGCCGCCTCCCGCGTGACCGAGAGAGTCACTGGGATCGGCCACAGCGTGCCGTCCTCCATATGCATGCTGTTTACCACATTCAGATAATCCTTCCGGCGCATGAAGCCTTCAAGCGGGCTGAAAGCCCCGGTTCCGAGCATGATGAGGTCGGAAGTTTCGCGTGAAGACATTCTGATCCCGGGAAGAGCCCGGGCTTCCTGTAAAAGTTCCTTGCGCCGGTCTTGAGGCGCAAGCATCGGCTTGAGTGTGCCGCCGTGAGGCGGTATGAGAGGAACTGACTGTTGCTCATTGTTCATTGTCTATATCTCCGGCACGGTTTAAATGAAACGGGGAATCTACCACTTCAATGTTCAAAGTCCAGCAGGGAGTTGATTTTGTGCTCAAAACCCGGAATTAGCGGCTTTCTGGCATATTTCTAGCTTTATTACCCGTATACACGGCTGAAGGGCCGAATAATTTACTTGCCGATCCTGAAGCCATGTGTAATAAGTACGTTCTCAACAATTATGGTTGAACATTGGGGAGTATGCTCATGAAGAAGAAAACGTTTTTCCCTCTCATTATTGCGAACCTGGTCTGTGTCCTTGCCCTGGGTCTTGTCTGGTGCGGGTGCGAGGATGACGAAGATACGGATACCGGAGATCTCGGCGAGTACTCGGCTACCGAGCGGGCCGCCATAGGGGAACAGTATTTGACCGTGGATCCGAATGCCGGTTCCGTAAATGTTGAAGGCGGCACGTTAGTCTTTACCGTTGAAGGAGGCAAAGGCCCGTATAGCTGGGAAGTCACCGACTCGTTAGTAGGTACAATAGAAGGCCAGGCGGACGGCGAGCAGGCTATTTATACCTCAATAAGCCTCGGCGAAAATTGTGTGCTTGTAACTGACTCGCTTGGAGGAGTCGGCGATGCGCTGGTCAACGGCACAGCGGCAGATATAAGCATCGAGCCGGAAGAGATAACCCTTAACAATAATGGTGACCAGGCCGTCTTGACTGCTTTCGGGGGCGTTCGTCCTTACACGTGGCGCGTTGTTACGCCCGGCATCGGCAACTTTGAAGGTTCAGCGACCGACACAGGAGACAGCGTTACATACGAACGTAGCGGAGGCGGTACCAATCTTGTTGTTGTAGAAGGATATCATCGCCGGACATTTACTGCTACGATTTCTCAACCATAACGCTTAAGACTTGAAGTTTAAAGCGGACCAGGGTCCGGTCCGGGTATTGCATTGGTCCGTATGCAATATCCGGGCCGGTTTTTTAAGTAATGAAAGTACCCTTACTCGATCTTCAGGCGCAGTACGCGTCTATCAGAGATGAAATCGATGCGGCTGTAGCCCGCGTATTCGAATCCCAGCGCTTTATTCTGGGGCCGGAGGTGGAGCAATGCGAAAAGGCCCTTGCCGGCTACTCCGGGTGTAAGTACGGCATCGGTGTTTCTTCGGGAACGGACGCGCTTCTGGTTTCCCTGATGGCAGAGGGTGTCGGGCCGGGTGACGAGGTTATTACCAGTCCCTATACGTTCTTTTCGACCGCGGGCAGTATCGCCAGGCTGGGCGCCGTTCCCGTGTTCGCCGATATCGATCCGGTTACATTCAATCTGGACCCGGCGTTGATCCCGGAAAAAATTACAGACAGGACAAAGGCGATCATTCCGGTTCATCTGTACGGCCAGACGGCAGACATGGATCCGATCATGGGAGTTGCCCGCGATCGGTCGCTGACCGTGATAGAAGACGCGGCACAGGCCGTGGGCGCTGAATACAGGGGACGCAGGGCGGGAAGCCTGGGGCATTACGGATGTTTATCCTTTTTTCCTTCAAAGAACCTCGGCGGAGCGGGGGACGGCGGAATGGTTGTTACCAATGACGGGGAAAGGGCTGAAAAGATACAATGTCTCAGGGTGCACGGTTCGAAACCCAGGTATTATCATAAATCAGTCGGAGGCAACTTCCGCCTTGACACTCTTCAGGCAACGGTAGTTTCCGTCAAGCTGTCGCATCTGGACGACTGGACCGCGGCGCGGCGGGCAAACGCTGAGCGTTACGGCGGTTTGTTCACGGAGAGCGGTCTCGTACAAAAAGATATCGTGACTTTACCGGAGCAGGTAACGGACCGGCATATCTTCAATCAGTACGTTGTTCGCATTAAGCGTCGAGACGAATTGCGGAAGTTTCTGAAGGAACGGGATATAGGTAACGAAGTATATTACCCCGTACCCCTGCATCTGCAGGAGTGCTTCGCGCATCTTGGTTACAGCGAGGGTGATTTCCCAAAGAGCGAGGAAGCCGCTGAAGAAACGCTGGCTATTCCGGTTTATCCGGAGCTTACCGACGGACAGGCCGAATACGTTGTCGGCTCCGTCGCTGAATTCTTCCGTATGTAGGAGGCGAACCATGTTCGCCGAAGGTCGGGACGGAGGACGGATCTCAGACGACAGACCCGCTCACCCCGAACCCAATGTTGCTTCCGGAATAAGCCTCGCCATCTCCTCCCTGATACGTTCCTCGTCCTGAGAGGCGACGAGCCGGCCGATTCTATCTGTGTCAATCGCGGAAGCCGAGTGGTTGCCCTTACTCTGTACCACCCATATTTTTTCAAAAGGCGTGCGGACAACGTTTTCGTCGTCCGTCATCACTTCTTCAAACTCTTTCTCTCCCGGCCGCAAGCCCGTTATTTCTATCGCAATGTCTTCTCCCACTTTCATTCCCGAAAGTTCGATAAGATGCCGTGCCAGATCCATTACGCGGACCGACTGACCCATTTCAAGCGCCATGATTTCCCTGTTTCTGCCGATAACCCCCGCCTGGAGCATCAGATCAACGGCTTCGGGAATCGACATGAAAAATCGCGTGGCTTTTTCGCTTGTTACGGTCACAGGCCCTCCCGCCGCAATCTGCCGCTTGAACAGCGGCACAACACTGCCACTGCTCCCCAGGACGTTTCCAAACCGGACAATGACAAACGTCGTGGAAGAATCCGGCCGTTCCTGAAGAAGTCTCTCTGCCAGTCGCTTGCTTGCTCCCATAACGCTTGTCGGGCGCACGGCCTTGTCCGTCGAAACAAGAACAAAACGTTCAATTCCGGCCTCTTCGGCTTCCGCCGCCAGCCGTGCGGTGCCCAGCGTGTTGTTCGTGATGCAGGCCGTTACGTTTGATTCCATGAGCGGGACATGCTTGTAGGCCGCGGCGTGAAAAATGACGTTGACTTTGTGTTTCACGAACACACGTCGGACCAGTTCGCTGTCGGCGACATCTCCGGTAACGGGAATGATCGCGGGACCTCCGGATGTTTCCCTCAGTTCCATGTCAATCGCGTAAAGATTGTATTCGTTGTTTTCGAGCAGGACGAGTGATGCAGGTTCGTAACGCGCTATCTGGCGGACCAGCTCGGAGCCCACACTGCCGCCCGCACCGGTAACCATTACCGTTTTGCCGGAAAGCATTTCCTTTACGGCCTCTCTGTCAAATTTGATTTCCGGGCGGTCCAGCAGGTCCTCCAGCTCCACCTTCCTGATGGTCGAGGCTTCAATTCTGCCTGAAGCCAGATCCGCCATTGACGGAATCATCCGGAAGGAACAGACAACATCCTCCTTTTCACAATTCCGCACAATTTCGTTCATCAGTTTAGGCCTGGTATAGGGGGGCAGGATCAGGACGCTGTCCACTTCGTCCTGCCGTGCGATTCGGCCGATGTCCCTGACTGCTCCTCTCACCGGTATGCCGCGCATCACAAGATTGTGCCTGTCTTCTTCGTCTGTGACTATTGCGGCAACACGGCCGATGCCCGGGGCTTGCGAAGGTAAACTGTGAATCAGATGGTCCACATCCGGCAAATTTCCCACAATGAGCGCTCTTGTACCGTCCGATGTGCCTTTTGCGGCTGTCTGGGCCGCCCTGTGTTCCCTGATGAGGCGTATACTCAGTCTCCCGCCAACCATCCAGACGGCGAGCAGGATGAAGCCCATTAAAGCCGTGGAACGCGGGTAACCCGCAAAACTGCGGCCCATCATCACGTAAACCGTCGGCATGAAGACAACGAAAGACGTCCCCACCGCGCCGATTATTCGAAGCACGTCGTGAATACTGAAATACGCCCATATGCCCGAATAGAGCCTGAATACCGCGAATACAATGATATTGATGATCAACAGGGCCGGCAGGGTTTTCGCAAAGATGGTCAGGTATCTCCCCGGAACTGCGCCATCGAACCTGAGCAGATAGGCCGCGTAATAGGCCAGCACTATGCCGGCAACATGCCAGCCCAGAATCACAGCTTTTCTGAGAAGCAAGTTCCGCCGCACAAAGGCGGCAAGCCTTATTGCAAGATCGGTCATTGGCCAGAAGATATCTCTTCAGCGCCCGATAAGCAATTTCAAAGAAATGCCGGACACCGGGCCTTACGGGCTGGCCGGGGGCTTTGCCATGGTCCGGCATCACGTTCTTCAAGGCGGACAGCGGGTGCGTCCCTGGTAAAACAATTCAGAAAGACGAAGGGCAGAAGCATGCAGATCCTCTGCAGGGGTAACCCGGTTTATCTGCTTCTGCAGGCCCGAGGCAGGTTGTGAGGTATTGCCCTTTATTCTTGTGCATAATGGCGCGGAGCGCATCAGCGCTCTACTCGCCATTCGGTTGCGCGCAGTACGTCCGAACATAGAATATCGGTCTCGCATTTTTCGCCCCAAAAACCGCCCTGCAACCCAGTTTTGCACTCCCCATGCTTCGGCACACCAAACTGTCACTCTTGCTCTCCGGCAGGTAATGATGTTCTTAATTTACTTCACGATCGTGAAGTAAATTAAGAACAGTCGGTATGGACATTTTGGGCTTTAGGGTCTATATCAATGAATGTAAACAAAGGCGCCGCAGGTTTGGAGTATCGTCTTTGTCCTTAACGGGCGGCTTGCGCAAAAGACATTGGCATAAGGGAATAAGGGGGTTCTAACATGAGCAGGAAGAAGTTTCACGATCCTGACCTGTCCTGGTCGGTGTTTCGCAGAACAGTGGGCGACGAACTGTTGTTCCTTCTGCAGGGATACATTGACATCGTGACCACACGAGGACGCTGTCTCGTGTGGTCCGGCTGTTACCCTGACAGGCGAAAGTATTATAATGCTATTTACCGGCTGAAAAAAGACGGGTTGATAGCCAGTCGCGGAGGTAAAAGCGGCAAACCGTACCTGGCCCTCACGAAAGAGGGGAAGAAACGCGTGCATCCCGTTATGAAGCCCGACAGGTACTGGAAGAAAAAATGGGGCGGCACATGGTATATGTTGATCTACGATGTGCCGGAAACAGAGCGGGCCTACCGGGATGCATTGCGCGGCTTCCTTTCCCGCATGCGAATGGGTTGTCTCCAGAAGAGCGTGTGGATATCGCACCAGGATATCCGCGGTGAATTCGCCGACCTGCAGGAAGCGGCAGGCGTCGATCATTACGCCTACCTGTTCGAAGCGCAGACTCTCCTCGGACTTGATCCGACACAGATAGCCGAAGAAGCCTGGTCACTCGAGGACCTTGCTGAAGAACAGCGCGAGTACTGCGACTACGCCAGGGAAATTTTCAACAAAGTTATCGCCGATAAAATCAAACGCGGAAATCTTGAAAAGATCGCGCGCGAGGAGATGGCGGCTTATTTCCAGGCCATGCGAAAAGACCCGCTGTTGCCTTCGGAACTGCTTTCCAGCGCATACATGGGCCGCAGGGCGTGGGACATCCATCGCAACCTGGTTATCGAAATCGCCCGGCGACTGTAATTCCGCTCAAAGGCAATAGAATAGATGTTCTTAATTTAATTCGCGATCGTGAAGTAAATTAAGAACATTTATGGAGCTGTGTGGGCGGGTTTGGCGCTCTCGGGCGCAAAATGTGCGTTTGCCGGGCAGACGGGGCAAGCACACAAGGCCACCCGCAAGATTATTGGCGTTTGCTTACGGCAAAACCTCAAAAAGCGCTTGTGTTTGGCATGTCGATCAGATAATATGACGGACAGTCAGTGCTGGTCAGCGCCCGGTTGGTTATGTACATGAATACGGGGTAATACCTTGTAGCCTTCCCGGAACCCGCAAAAGCGGGTGAACCGAGCGAAATGAGGTTGCGCTTGCAACTCAGGGGCATAATAGTGTCCCCTCGATTGATGGAAAGAAATATTATAGCGCGGTCGTAGTTTTGTCCTCCCAAGCCGTTGATGCGAGGGCGGATGAATCAGCGCGGGAGATAAAGCGATGTTGGCAGTGAAAGCACAATTTGACGGCAAGCGGGTGCTTCTACCCTCTATGCCGTCGGTTCATGAATGCCCGGTCATCGTTATTTTTGAGGAGGAGGATGGGGCCGACCGGGAGCGTGAGTCGTGGATGGCGGCGCAGGAATCTGCCTTGTCAAAGGTGTGGATGAACGAGGAAGACGCCGTTTATGACAATCTATAAGCCAACCGCTGTTGTGCTTGTCCGATTTCCATTCACGGATTTGTCATCAACAAAAAAACGGCCGGCGGTCGTAATAAATACAAAGGAATATGACGAACGGTATGGGGATGTGATTATCGTCCCCCTGACAAGCGTAGATCAGAAAGACGAATCACTACGACTGTCGTATTGGAAAGAATCGGGGTTGATAAAATCGACATGGGTTAAGCCCTTGGTGGCTACCGTGACGAACTCGTTGATTGAACGCGAGTTGGGGCGGCTGCACCAGGATGATACAGCGTGTCTTCGTGTGGCTCTCCGGCAGATGTTTGCCCATTTCATTTGGGAAGTTTGATCTAGACAAAGCGGGGCAATAAGCCGCAAAACGATTGGAAAGGGGTCTCATACTCCGGGACATCATTCAGCGGTACAACGTCAGTAAGCCACACCAATGCACAAACGCTTGACGTTGTGTGCCGATAAAATCAAGCGCCGGAAACTTGAAAAGATCGGGCGCGAGGAGATGGCGGCTTATTTCCAGGCCATGCGAAAAGACCCGCTGTTGCCTTCGGAACTGCTCTCCAGCGCATACATGGGCCGCAGGGCGTGGGACATCCACTGCAACCTGGTTATCGAAATCGCCCGGCGACTGTGATTGGCGCAAAGGCAATAGGATGGATGTTCTTAATTTACTTCACGATCGTGAAGTAAATTAAGAACATTTTGCCGGAGAGAGGGGCGTGGATTTGGGGCTGGCGGGTGCAAAAAGGCTGGTTTTGTCGGGGAATTGGTGCTGTATCTCAGGCAGGCACGGTGGGTTAAGCGGACTGTTGTGGATTTAGCGTTGAGTGGGGCGGCAAAGCAACATTGTTGTTGACCTGCTCTCTTGGTATGACTAATATTTAGCTGTAAATAGCATAACGATGACTGCTTCTTAGTCATAATACCACAAGAGAGGACCGGTCGTGATCGAAGAAGAATTACAACGGAAGATAGAGGATTTCAGAGACCTTGGCATACCGGCATATGTGCCCCGGACAGGCACTATTCATCTTGTTGACGGGATGGTATCGACCATAGTTGGCGCGCGTCGGGCCGGGAAGAGCTTCCGCGCTCTTCAAGTCGTCGACGATCTGCTGGGCACCGGCTTCGTCAAGTCTGTCAACCAGGTATGTGTTGTGGATTTTGATAATCCGATCTTGTCCGTAATTGAAGCGAAAGACCTGAAGCTGATAGAAAGTACTTTGTTGAGGATGACCGAAGGCGTTGACCTGAAGACGCCGCTTGTTTTCATTCTTGACGAGATTCACAAGATAGAAGGATGGGAGCAGTATGTGATCGATCTATCGCGCAATCCGCGGTGGAAAGTGATTGTAACCGGATCGTCTTCGAAACTGTTGAGAGACCAGGTTGCCACCGAGCTCCGCGGCAAAGCCGTTTCTTCCACAGTGTATCCACTGTCTTTTTCTGAATTTCTTAAATTCCGCGATTTCGAGGACAAACGGGCGTCGACTGCCGGACAGGCGAAGGTCCGTCGGCTGTTCGACGAATTCATGAAATGGGGCGGCTATCCCGCCGTGGCAAATCTTGAGGAATACTCACGGGAGTCATTGTTGAGGCAGTACTTCGACACAATGATCCTGCGGGACATCATCCAGCGGTACAACGTCAGTAAGCCGCACCAATGCACACAGCTTTGCAACTATCTGCTTTCGGGTATAGGCAAACCGCATACATTGCAAAGCGCTTATAAGTTTCTCAAAGAGAGCGGATATGCAACAAGCAGGGATGCGGTACGGGAATACGTGGGCTGGGCGGAAGATTCGTGGCTTATTTTCACCGTCCCGATTCATTCGCATTCCCACAAGGAACAGGAACGGAACTACAGGAAAATTTACTGTGTGGACTGGGCGCTTGCCCTGCGGAACAGTCTGGTATGGGACGGTTCGTATTCACGGGCTTTTGAGAACATTGTATTTCTTGAATTGTTCAAAATTTATCCACGCGTGCGGTATTACCTTACCAGAAAGAAACGGGAGGAGGTGGATTTTCTTGTATCGGATTCGCGAGGCCATGTGGTTCTGGCGGTGCAGGTGTGTATGGATATAACTGCAAAGGATACTCTTGATCGCGAGTTACGGCCGCTGGTTGCCGCGGCCAAATATTTCGGCATAAAGGAGAATTTGATCATTACCATGAACCAGGAAGAAAAACTCACCCGGGAAGGCATTACTGTGCGCGTCGTACCAGCCTGGAAATGGCTGTTGGAATTGGAGAGCAAATAAAAGCGCAAATCGCCCGGTAATTGTTTGCGGCGCTTGACGTTGTGTGCCGATAAAATCAAGCGCCGGCACCTTGAAAAGATCGGGCGCGAGGAGATGGCGGCTTATTTCCAGGCCATGCGAAAAGACCCGCTGTTGCCTTCGGAACTGCTCTCCAGCGCATACATGGGCCGCAGGGCGTGGGACATCCATCGCAACCTGGTTATCGAAATCGCCCGGCGACTGTAATTCCGCACAAAGGCAACAGGATAGATGTTCTTAATTTACTTCACGATCGTGAAGTAAATTAAGAACCTTTTTGCAGGAGAGAGAGGGGGATGGATTCGGGCCTGGCGGGTGCAAAAGGGTGCTTTTGTTGGGAAAATAGTGCTGTATGTCAGGCGACCCGGAACTGCGGTTATTGGGATATGATAATCTCAAAAAAAGGCGTTGACGGAAAGGCTCTCTGATTATAGCATTTAGGAAATTGTAAATACTGTAAATACGGCGGCTATGGACGATAAAGAAAAAGAGGTCATCGAAGGGTTGACCGAGGCGGGAGGGCGGCTGACGAGTGACCTGGGGCTGGGGCGTATAGTAGGAAAAGTTGCAGTCTACCTGTACCTGGTCGACGAGAAACGTTCGCTTGACGCCGTTGCCGATGATCTCGCCTTGAGCAAAGCGTCCGTCAGCATTGCAGGGCGGCAGTTGGAGGCCCTGGGAGTGATTCAAAGGGTTTTCAGGAGCGGCGACAGAAGGAACTACTACAGAATTGCGGAGCACGTCGGAGTGGCCCTGCAGGAAAGACTCATAGATATGGTGCGCAGAAGGGTGAGATCCTTGTCGCTGGAATTGGGTCGTGCCGGCAACAGTCTCTCCAAGACAGGGTTGAGCCGAGGCGTGAAACCTCGTGTTGACAGAGCGAAGAAAGCATGTGACAGAATCGGGTCGCTTTTTGATTCACCGGTTTCGGGGTTGTTAAGGCGTTTTATAAAGTGATTTCAGTATCATCCCATAAGGATAGATTTTGGGCATAGAGAGCCCGTCTTGTCGAACGTTTGAACCCTTGGTTTTGATTTTCGTTTCCAGATTTTCTTGTAAGTGCTGTTGATGTCTCCGTTATTTGACATGTGGCTGTCCCATAGAATGAATCGTGGCGCTACCCGAACCCCGGTAAATACGCCTGTTCCGGGGTTCCGCATATACGGCCAGGTGGTTTGGCTGTCCCATAGCCGTCCAGTAAAGAACCAAGGTGCCATTTTCGCCAAAGAACAGCCCGGGTAACCGTGAATAATCGGGTGAAACTGTGAGCCCAGGAATGCAGGAAGGCCATATAGCGCAACAGAAGATGCACCAGCAGGCCCATCCAGACCTGCCACCGAACCGCGTTGGCACTGTAACCGAAAAAGTCGGCCAGTTGCAGGGTTTGTTTGATTTCCTTAAAAAACACCTCGATATCCCAGCGGCAGCGGTACAGTTCGGCGATCGTCCAGGCACTCCACTCCAAGTGGTTGCTCAAGAAAACCATCTCAGTGTCTTCTCCATTCACCTCCACGACGGCCACGACCCGACGCAGCAACTGCGGATAGCCTTGGTACGAGTAGAAACCCGTCAGCTTGATCAGGTCGTCGCGCACGATGCGCGCATGGCCGGTTGTTTTCAACCGTTTCACCACCCGACACTGAAGATTATCTTTGGCTCGGGTCACCCACCAGATCCTGCGTTTAGTCAGCTCATACAGATGCTCAAAATCGACATAAGCCTTGTCAAATACGGCGATTTCGCCGTCCTGAAGCCCGGCACACAGAGCGCGGGCCTTGCTGCTGTCATGGAACTTGGCCGTGTCAATAATGGCACACTGCGGCAGAAACGACTGCAGGTTCAACCGCAGGTGACACTTGGCCGCCGCCTTACGCCGCCGGTGCTTCGCCCAGTTCATGCAGTTGGCCACCAGTTGAATCGTCGTCGAATCGATCGCGTGGATCACCCGCCGGAATCGCCGCAAGTATCCACGACGAACCCTGCCCTTGGCAAAGGCCGGGGTCTGCTTTTGAAGGTGTTCCATCATCTGCCAGTACAACGCCTCCGCCATTCCACAGTCCCGAACCTTATTGGCGTGACTGAGGTTGTTGCGGCTCGGGGGCCTCGCCCCGCGAATCCGCGACAGTCGGCCTGTATTCATCCGCAACGCATCGCACACGTCGTTCAGCCCGATAGCGTGGGTCAACTGTGCATACAACAGCGAAACCACGTGACTCCACGGGCTAAATGTCCGCGACCGCTTATCCACACCGTACTCCCGGGCCAATTTCGGCACCAGATGCGGCGGAATCAGATTGCAAAGCTGTTTCAAAATAGTGTATTTAAAACCTGCTGGAATGATTTGATGTTTTTTCATAATACCCGCCTTGTGGCGGATTTCATCGTTTCATTCCAGCTTTTTTTTCAACCCGCTATGGGACGGTAGTGAAGTGATTTAGTAAGCTAGTTGTATTCGGAAGTTCTGCGGCGATGAGAGAAGAACACTGTATAGGTTTGGTAACTGCGCGAGCCGGTTCAAAAGGCTTGCTTCGAAAGAACGTGACGAATCTTGCAGGTAAACCCCTGATTGCGTGGACAATACAAGCGGCTTTACGCTCCGGTCGTTTGTCCAGAGTGGTGTTGTCAACGGAAGATTGCTCGATTGCCGATACTGGCGCCCGATATGGTGCTGAAGTTCCATTTTTGAGACCGAAAGAGCTAGCATCTGACGAGGCAGGACATATGGAAGTTGTCCTGCATTTGCTAAAATGGTTAAGTAAGAATATGGGACTGTGTCCTACGTACGTAATGCTGTTGCAGCCCACTTCACCACTCCGTAAGACTTCGGATATAAATGAAGCGGTAGAGATTGCCAGCAGCAGGAGAGCTGATTCAGTGGTCAGTGTTTGTGAGACACATTGCCATCCTTATCTCATAAAATCTCTTCGCAAAGACGGTACACTTGCTTCGTTTATGGAAAACGCACCCGACTCTGGATCGCGTTCGATTCGACGACAAGATCTTCCGCCCGCATATTTTGTGAATGGTGCCATTTATCTCACGAAAACCGAAGTCTTGCTGAACAAGAAAACTTTCTTTCCTGAACGAACCTATCCTTATGTAATGCCAGCGGCGCGATCTTACCAGATTGATTCTCAGTGGGATCGCGATTTAGTGGAGATGATCATGCTCAATGAAAGAGAATGCAAACAAACTCAGGCGGAACAAATAACGGATAGAAGCGAGGGTTAAGAAAGGTCTACCAATGAAATACTGCAAGAAGTGTCTTATGCCCGATACGAGGCCCGGAATAGAGTTTTCAGATGGAGTGTGTGTAGCTTGTGTGAATTATGCAAAGCAACGGACCACTGATTGGCAAGCTCGGAAGAAACAATTGAAACAGATTTGTGACAAGTATCGTGGATGCAACGGTGAATCCTACGATTGCGCTATTGCTGTTTCCGGAGGCAAGGACTCTCACTACCAGGTTTATGTAATAAAAGAACTCATGCAAATGAACCCAGTACTGCTTGCAGTCGGGAACATAGACTGGACAGAAACAGGCAGGATGAATCTGCAGAATATCTCCGATGCTTTTAGCTGTGATGTGATATCACTTAACCCCAATGTGCAGGTCGCACGCTTAATGATGAGGAAGGCCTTTATCGAATTGGGATCTCCAACTTGGTATGCGGACGCGCTTATATACGCATATCCGTATCGTATGGCAATGCAGTTAGATACTAAGCTTTTGATCTACGGTGAAAACGTTAACTATACATATGGCGGAAAATACAACGAAGAGACGCCTTCTGCAAAACTTCAGCCACTCAATGATGTAGTCAAGCCCGTTGATTGGGATTTGTGGTGCGCAGATGGTGAGTTGAGCAGAAAAGAATTGGCTTCGGCAATGCAACCGAGCTTCGAAGAGTGTGAAGACTATGGTCTTGAGCCGATCTATCTTAGCTATTTTGTTCCGTGGGATTCACACCATAACTACCAGGTTGCAAAGAGGTGGGGCTTCAGGCATTTGGCCCACGAGTATGTCAGGGAGGGTGCGCTTGAGCAGTATAATCAGATTGACTCCATCGGCTATCTTCTCAACCAGTATCTTAAGTACCCCAAATTTGGTCATTCATCAGCTACAGAAATGGCCTCCAGATGGATCCGTGCCGGATTAAAAACTCGAGATGAAATGATACCTCTGGTGGAGAAATATGACCCTATCCTTGATCAAGGAATAGTTGATAGCTTCTGTTCCTTTATAGGAATGAGACCAAGGGAATTCTGGTCCGTCATGGACAAATGGTACAATCGTACTCTGTTCGAGCAGGATTCTGATGGGGTTTGGCACAGTAAGTTCAAGGTGGGAGTCGGATTGCAGTCGTGAAGTAGTTATCAATTAGTCAGGAGCTTTGAGAGGGAAAATGCACAGCATAGAAATAGCGGGCAGGACAATAGGCATCGAATCAAGTCCGTTGGTGATAGCGGAGATAGGCATAAATCACGAAGGGGATTACAGTAAAGCGATTCGAATGGTTGATGATGCCAAAGACGCTGGTTGCGAGTGCGTGAAATTCCAGTGTCATGTGATCGAAGACGAAATGGTCCCGAATGAGGTAGTACCTGCAAACGCATCCGACAGTATTTGGGATATAATGAAAAGATGCACACTGAATGAAGATGAGGAAAGATCTGTCAAGGAATATGTGGAATCAAAGGGCATGATTTACCTGTCCACACCTTTCTCACGAAAAGCGGCAGACCGGTTGCAGGATATGGGGGTTGGTGCCTTCAAAATCGGGTCGGGTGAGTGCAACAATTACCCATTGGTCAGCTATATCGCGTCATTTGGGAAGCCCATGCTGATAAGTACGGGCATGAATTCCGTCGAATCTATAGGTGTTGCTGTGGGAGTGTTGGAGAAAAAGCATGTGCCCTACGCTCTTATGCATTGTACCTCCGTATATCCCACT
>JAWODU010000077.1:0-32060 GCA_046483125.1 Kiritimatiellia bacterium | reverse complement strand
CGCGGTCTCTGGCGAGACCGCGGGGGGGGATCTACCGCTTTGACTGTCACCCGTAACATGGCTCCAGCAGAAACCGTGCAGATCCAGGGGGACGTCAGTAGCGGCTAACGTGCGGACCATTGAGGACAATGACCGCAGGCAATTCGGAGGAAAGGGCGTCCCGCTTCAGCTATACAACCGACGCCCTACATGAAGACCACATCATTGACAATGGTGATGATGTGCTATATTGTTTTCTGAGCATGCTGTATGAACGACAATCCGATACATCTTGTTGTTGAAGAAGGTGCCGACAAGGGCAAGACAATATCCGTAGCTCCGGACGGCGCCCGCGTCGGCCGTTCGTCCAAAAACGACATTGTCCTCGTGGACCCCCTGCTCTCCCGCCACCACTGCCGCCTGTTCTTCAAGACCAACGACGGCCTATGGGTAACGGACCTCGGAAGCGCCAACGAAACCCACGTCAACGACAAGCCCGTTCAGGAATCGGCGCTCCGCGCCGGAGACGTTCTCGCCATCGGAGATACGACAATCAGGGTCGTTAACGACGGCATAAACTCGCTTCCCTCCGCCGGCGCGGCGTCCGGCGGCCCGGTCGTCGACCTGGGCTTCGGCGCAACGAAAACACAATCGCCCCGGCGTAAGATCGGACTCTGGCCCCTGGTCATGATAGCGTGTCTTCTGACCGCCGTAGCTCTGGCGGCGTGGATACCCAGGTTTCTCAGGAAGGAAAGGAACGGCGCCCCCGCCGCTCCGGTTGCCGCGGAAGATTCCGGAATTACATTCACCTACGAAAAGGTCAGGGCCGACGCGGACAACATCTTCCGGTACAACCTGACGCTTAACGAAAACAACGTCCTTTCAGCCAAAATAGACGACATAGAAAACGACACTCATTTGCGCAAGGAAAAGGCTGTTGAAGAAGCACTCCTTGACGAACTGATCCGCTCGGTGCGCGAGTCCGGTTTTTTCTCTCTGGACCCTCAATACGAAGGTATACAGCCCGGGATATATCATTTATGGGACCTTTCCGTCACAATCGGCAGGGACACTCACAGGAGCACGGTTATCAACCGTCTCGAACCCGAATCCTTCAGGGAAACACGCGAAATGATAGAGGATTTCGCAAAGAATGAACTCGGGCTCTGGACGCTCGAGCGTACCCCCGAAGAACTCAAGCAGATGGCGGAAGAAGAACTCCTTCTCGGCCGCAAGCTTTACGACGAACGTGAAATTGACTACTCCAACCTGCACAAGGCCGTAAAGAGCTATGAGAAAGCGAAATGGCTGTTGGAAAGCGTTGAACCCAAGCCGGATTTTTACGGTGATATCGTTGCCAGCCTGAGCGATTGCAGAGAAGAACTTCAACGCAGGTACGAGGACGCGACGTTCCGCGCTGTCCAGGCCATGAAACTGAAACAGTGGGAAAAGGCCGCTGAAGAACTGAAGATTATCCTGAGGATGATTCCCGAACGGTCGGACGAACGAAACAGGGACGCGCGCTCCAAACTGCTTAACGTCCAGAATCATCTTGAAGCCGAGGAGGAACTATGAGCAGCAGGCTGTTTCCCATCGGGGCCGTATTGCTCTGGGCCGTCCTTGCGGCTTTCGGTGACGGCGCCGAAAATCTTTGCCGAGTCCGCGTCAGCACCGAGCCCGAGGGCGCTCTGATAGTATGCGACGGAATCGTGCGGGAAGCCGCTCCCCTGGTAATCGATAATCTTAGACCGGGAAAACATGTTGTTACGGCAAAAAAACAGGGATACCGCGATACCAGCCGGACTGTTATTCTGAACGCGGGTCAGCCCGCGGCCGTGAATATCCGGCTTGAAGAAATCACGGGGCTCCTGCTGGTTCACACCGATCCGGCCGGCGCGGACGTCACAATCGACGGTGCCCATCGGGGCACTACTCCTCTGCTCATAACGGATCTTCCGCTTGGAAAGTACAGGATGCGCCTGGCAGTTTCCGGGTATCATCCGAAAGAACTCGATGTGGCTCTTAACAACCGGATACCTGTTAAAAAAGAAGTATCACTTAAATCGGATTCCGCCCAGCTGGTTGTCACCTCGGAACCGGCCGGCGCGAACGTCAAGGTAAACGGCGTCGTGCGCGGCAAGAGCCCCTGCACGGTAACGGGGATTCAGGAAGGGAAAACTTCCCTGGAAGTGAGTCTGGAAGGCCACGCTCCCTATAAGAGCACGCTGAAACTCGCCGCCGGAGAGAAGCATTCAGTGAAGGCGGTCCTGAAACCGTTGCCGGCGGTCATCGAGGTGTTTTCCATCCCCAGGGGTGCGCGGATTTATCTCGATAACCAGTACAGGGGGAAAGCCCCGGTTAAAATGGCAGGTTTAAAGCCCGGCCCGTGCCGGCTTCGGGCCGAAATGCCCGGGTTTGAGCCAATGGCCAGGACAGTGCGTCTGCGGAGCGGCCAGACGGCCCGCGAGGAATTCAGGCTGAGTGGAAACGCCGGTTCCCTCCTCCTTATCACGGTGCCCCCGGGCGCCGAAGTACTCGTGGACGGGGAAAAAACCGGCAAAACCCCTCCCGCAAAGGACGATCCGACCATGTCCGAGCCGCTGAAAATCGGTCCTCTTCTCCCCGGAGACCATCCGATTACGATCAAAAAGGACGGTTATGAAAATCTCACTTTTACCACGACAATTGACAAGAACAGGACTGTCACGGTCAAAAAAGAACTTAAGAGGAAATTTGTCGTCAACTACCTGGTCCGTACCGATGACGGAAAGGTCTACCGCGGAATGCTGATTGAGACCGACCAGTACGGAAACGTTAAGCTAGAACTTCGCCCGGGTGTTTACAAGACATTCGGCGGGGCGGAAATCAAAGTTCAGCATCCGATCGAGCCCCGTCGTCCTCGATGACCAGTTTAAGCCCGGCGCCCTCCGCGGGCAGTTCGTCTTTCAGCCGGCCCGCTTCCATTTCGATCACTCCGTACGTCCCGCGCCCTCCGCATGCAATCCGGCCGGCAGGCACGCGCCGGACAACCTTCACCACCCGCATTGCCCGGTCCACAAACACGAGATCGAGCGGGAATTTCATAAAGAACGTGTGAACGCACGCGCACCGCGGAATAAACAATGCGCGATTCGTTTCCAGTCCCCGTTTACCCAGGAGCCCGCGGGTCCTTTCAATAAAACTCCGCGCTACGGCAACCCTGTTCACAAGAATGCCGTCCTCCAGGTAGAGCCTGGCCTGCTTCATTTAAGGAGAATCCCGATCACCGCCCCGACAATCATGAAAGTCAGGAAAGCAACGGATTGGCTCATAGGGCCGATAGCGATTTTGGGAAGCAGAAATATACTGACAGCTCCCGCGTTCACGTTTACCAGCAGAACGATCACCGACAACGCGATCAGAAGAAGGGCCCATAGCAGTCTCTTGCTCATTTTCTTTTCCTCCCGGATGAAGGTTCCTTCAGGCGCGGCTCTCCGCGGCTTCCCGCGCCTCGGACATAATTTTTTCAACGGCCGCCAGTCTGCCGCGCCCACTGTATCCGCACGCCAGGTCCCCGCTGTCAACGCCCGTAACCCTGACTCCCCTGGCCTGAAGCGTCTCCACGTTTGATTGTGTCGCGGGGTTGTCCCACATCGCCTCGTTCATCGCCGGAGCCGCCACTACCGGACATCTGCAGGCGAGCGCAGTCGCGCTGAGAAGATCGTCCGCTATGCCGTTAGCGAGTTTTGCAAGGACATTAGCCGTGCATGGAGCGATAACGAGAACGTCGGCGCTCCCTGCGAGCGAAACATGCTCCGGTGACCACTCGCTTGACGGCTTGAACATATCCGTGTAAACGGGGTTTCCGGACAGTGAAGCAAACGTGGCTTCTCCCACGAAGCGCCCGGCCGCCGCGGTCATTATCACTCTCACGTCCCACCCGTCCTTGACAAAAAGGCGCACAAGTTCAGCGGCCTTGTACGCCGCGACAGAACCCGTCACGCCCAGAAGTGCCCGCTTATTCACCGTACTGCGCTTCCTTTCTCAGGATTTCTTTCATCCGCTCATAAGCGATGTCTATGCTGTCGTTCACTATAACGTACTGGAATTGGTCCGCCCGCGCCAGCTCCTTTTCCGCGTCCGCCATTCTGCGCTCGATGGACTCGCGCGCGTCTTCTCCGCGCCCGGTAAGCCTTTCGCGCAGTACCGCCGTAGAAGGCGGCAGGACAAATATGTCCACAAAAGATCTGCTGATCAAATCGCCGCCGGCCCTGCCGCCGGCCCGCCGTCGGACCTGCGCGGCCCCCTGCACGTCAATGTCCATCAGCACGTTCCTGCCCGCCGACAGGGACTTCATCACCCTGCTTTCCGGCGTACCGTACTTATATCCGTATACAACCGCCTGTTCCAGAAACCTGCCTTCCGCGGACATGCAGTCGAACTCCCTGTCGGTGACAAACACGTAATCGCGGCCGTGTTCTTCGTCACCTCTCGGGGGTCTGGTGGTGCACGAAACCGAATAATCAATGTCGTTTCTTTCGTTCATCAGGCGTTCGCACAGGGTCGTCTTCCCGGTCCCCGACGGACCTGAAACAACTATCAACAAAGGCTTTTCCGCCATGGTCTCATCCCGCATTGCGCGGGCCCTTATTCAACGTTCCGAACCTGCTCGCGCAGGCCGTCGAGGTCCAGCTTGAACCTGAAAACCTGCTTTGCCAGGGCCCGATCGCCGGCTTTCGCTCCCAGGGTATTTATTTCTCTGAGCATCTCCTGACACAGAAAATCCAGTGCCCGTCCGGCGGGTTTTCCGCTTCGGATCGCCTTCCGGGCCTGCTCCATGTGACTTTTCAGACGCACGATTTCCTCGCTAACGTCAGATCGCTGAGCAAGCAGTATTATCTCCCTTTCCAGCCCGGAGTCACCGGAAGACGTCTTAAGGCCCGCTTCCCGGAGTTTTCGTTTTATGTCGCGTTTGTATTTCGCGGGCAGTTGTTTCGCTCCTTTTTCCAGTTTCTCAAGACAGCTTTCAAGCTGTGTAAGAATCCCCGAAATATGCTCTTCAAGCGCGGCCCCCTCGCGGCGCCGCTTCTGAACAAGTTCCCGCAAAGCCGCTTTCAGCGCCCCAAGCGCGGTTTCCCGAATAACGCCGGTTTCTTCGTCTCCCGTCTCCCTGCCGCCGATCACGCCCGGCCATTGAAGCATACTGCGCAGGGTCAGGTCGTCCCGCAAACCCAGCTTCTTTCCCGCAGTGCGAAGTTTCCCCGCGTACTCCCGCGCAAGGTCCATGTTAATTGCAACACTCCGCCCTTCCCTCTCGCCCGCTCTTTCAATTTTGACGGACCCGCTCAGATAGCCCCGCTTAATTACCGCCCGTATCGCTTCGTCAAAAGAGGACCGCATTGGCGCCATTTCATCGGGAAGATTTACGCGTATGTCCAGACCTTTTCCGTTCACGGAACTGACTTCGGCCTCGGCCCGCCATCCGCCGGAATTTTTCCGGCCGCGCCCGTACCCCGTCATGCTTTTAAAAGCCATAACCTATTCCTTTCTGCTCCGGGCAGTATTACGCAGATAGGACTCTATAAACAACTGAATATCGCCGTCCAGCACCGCCGCCGTGTTGGAGGTTTCCGCCCCGGTTCTATGGTCCTTGACCATGGTGTAGGGCTGTAGGACATAAGATCTTATCTGACTGCCCCACGCGATATCTCCCTTCTCGCCATAGAATCTCTCCATTTCCTTTCTCTTCCGGTCCATGATGAGTTCATAAACCTTCGCGCGAAGAAGTTTGAGGGCTTTTGCCTTGTTCATGTGCTGAGAGCGCTCGGCCTGGCAGGCGGCAACGGCACCGGTGGGAACGTGCGTGATCCTCACCGCGGAATCCGTGGTATTGACGTGCTGACCGCCCGCGCCGCTCGCCCTGTAGGTGTCTATCCTGAGGTCTGCGTCGTTCAGTTCAACGTCCACGTCGTCGGCAACTTCCGCCACGACGTCGAGCGCGCAGAAGGAAGTGTGCCGCCGCTTGTTCGCATCGAACGGACTGATCCTGACCAGCCTGTGCACGCCCCGCTCGGCCTTCATGTACCCGTAAGCGCAGGGGCCCCCGACCCTGAAACTAACTCGCTTCACTCCCGCTTCGTCGCCCGGCTGGTATTCCAGTATCTCGCTCTCCAGCGAATTGTTTTCGCAATACCGCCGGTACATCCTCAGAAGCATCGCGGCCCAGTCGCACGATTCCGTCCCGCCCGCTCCCGCGTGCAGGGTCAGATAGGCATCGTTTCCGTCGAACTTTCCGTTCAGGAGTGACTGAAACTCAAGACGGCCGAAAAGTTCCTCGGCCTTCTTCAGCGCCGCTTCCGCTTCGCTTTCCGCAGCCGCCGCGTCCCCGCCGGTTTCCTCCGCGGCCAGATCCGTAAGCACCTCGGCGTCTTCAACGGCGCTCTTTACGTCGTCGAAAGACTTCAGTATGTCTCTCTGCCGGGTGGCCTTCGCCAGGATGCTTTTTGCCCTGTTCTGGTCGTCCCAGAACCCGGGATCGCCCGTTTCCTTCTCGAGCTCGGCCAGCTCTCCGGCGCGGGTGCCGACGTCAAAGATAACCTCGCATTTCGCTTACGCGCCTGTTCAGATCATCAAGCCTCGATTTAAGCTCTTCCGTCATACTTCTTCTCCCTTTCCCGCCGTCGGTTCTGTCAAGCCTGACAGCAAACTTTCTGTGTAACTGACCTTGTTTCAGGTCATTAGCCGTTTTTCGGCTCTCTCCCCCTTTTCCCAATACACTTAATCGCTTTCTTAACCGCCACCCTTTCCGCCGCGGCGGACGGATACACTTCACCGACCTGCTTACTCGTCACGTGCCAGCCGTTGCAACAGAGTCGTTTAAGCGTATACGAAAAAGGGTGGCGGTCAAGTGTGCGATTAAGTGTTCCAACTCGTACTTCATCCATTTTCATGGAACTTTTGACACTGCGCCGCCTTCATCCGTCTCACCGCCGCCACTCCCAGGGCCGCCAGGCAACCGAGCCCGCACGGAAGAGCGAACGTAATATCGCCGTACCTGGTATATGCAGTAAAACTTTTTTCCTCATCTATTGCCACCAGGGATTTTTCGAATCTCGCCTCCCCCATCCCCCATCCGCTTCTTTTCAGCCTTCTTCTCCCCTGGATTCTCCCCGTCCGGTCGATAAAGCACGTCACGCCCGTGTTGGCAGCCCTGACGGCCGGTACACGGTTTTCCACGCACCTGAAAACGCAGTGAGCCATATGCTGAACCGCTCCCGAGGAGCCGTCAAACCACGCGTCATTGGTCTGGTTTACCAGAAATCGCGCACCGTTTAAAACTCCTTCTCTGGCTAGCGGCGAAAACACGTCTTCGAAACAGATCAGCACCGAAAAGAACGCGGTTCGCCCGCCGTGTCCGGAACTTATTCTGAAGACCGTTGCTTCACTGCCGGCTTCACAACTGAAACCGAGCGGCGCGAGTCCGGAAAGAAACGGGATATACTTTTCAAACGGTATGTACTCTCCGAAGGGTACCAGGTGCCGCTTCCTGTAAGTCTGCGCGAATCTTCCCCTTTCGTCCACCAGTACCGAACTGTTGAAATAGGCGGCTCCTGAACGTTCAGTCTCTTCAAGCGAACCGGCCAGAATGGGACTTCCCAGCCCGGCCAGGCCGGCCGCGAATTCAGCCGTTTGAGGGTCGCTTTTAACCGGGAACGGCACCGCAGTTTCGGGCCACACCACCAGATCCGGACCGGCGGCAGCCGCGTATTCCGTTAAGATCCGAAGCCTGTCGAAAATAAAAGAAGAATATCCCTCCGGCCATTTCTTTAACTGGGGAACCGCGGGCTGTACGGCGGCAACCTCTACGCCAGGGTCGGAAATTTCATCGGAGAGCCCGCGAACCGTTCTTACTCCCCATGCCCAGCAGGCGAGAAATACCGCCAGTCCCGCCAGCAGTTCCACCTGGAACCGGGCAGGCCGGTTGTAAACGTAAACCTCCACGAACCTCAACACCGTCGCCGCAAGGGCCGCGTTCACCAGCACAACAAGAGCCGATACCGCGTACACCCCGCCCCATTCCGCGTTCTGTATCAACGCGAGATTCCGGTACTGGCTTACTCCCAGGGCGTTCCATGGAAACCCGGTGAAAAGCGACGAACGAAGATATTCGAGCCCGACCCATATAAGAGGAGTTACCGCGACCACCGCCAGTCCTCCGGGGCCGGGCAGACGGCCGAAAAAGCTTTTCTTCTCCGTCCGGTCTTCCGGGTCCTCTCCGGCTTCCGTTTTCATTCTGCCCGGGGCAAGCCGCCGCCAGACGGAGCACACAAGCATACAGAACGCCCCCGTATAAAGAGCGCAGTAGGCCGAAAGGAGAATCCAGCCGGGTATTACCAGCGCCGCCGGTCCTCCCGTCCTGCAAAGCCGGAGCATCCACGAAAGCGACATCAGCCAGAAAACCATTCCGCTGATCCAGCCCCATCGGAAGGACACCGCCGGCCTGGAGTACCTTGCCGCCAACAGGAGGGGCACCAGTCCGAGCCATGCCGCTTCCGTGCTGGACATCGGGGGAAAAGCCGAAGCGAGCATGAGACCCGAGGCCCCGGCGGCGGCGGCGCGCGCGGTTCCCGGCATCGCGGCCTTCAGTCTTTGTCGAAAATCACCCCGTGATGAAGAACCCGTCATTTTCCACAGCAATTCTTATACTTTTTGCCGCTCCCGCACGGGCACGGATCGTTCCGGCCGATTTTCGGCGACTTTCTCCTTACGGTCCCCTCACCCTTCGCCCCTCCGCCGGAAGCCGAGCGCACTGCCGCCGCCGGCAACCCCGCGGGCTCGGGCGCGGATTCTCCGGCTCCGAGCACGCTGACTTCGTCATGTACCAGGGTTTGAGGAAGAGAAGAAAGAAAAGTCTGAAACGACTCAACGGACGTAGCCGACTTGAACACCCCGGAGGCCACTTCGTGCCTGATGCTGTCCATCAGGTCTTCAAACATCTGAAAAGCTTCCCGTTTGTATTCGATCAACGGGTCGCGTTGGCCGTAGGCCCGGAGTCCCACCCCTTCCCGCAGGGAGTCCATGCCCCTCAGATAATCCTGCCAGTGAGTATCTATTGAATGCAGGACTATCTGGCGCTCCATCGCTTCGACGGTATTTTCATCTTCAAGCGATATTTTCAATTCATAGGCGTGCTTCACCTTTTCAAATACGCGTTTACTTACCTCTTCGGGGTCTTTCTCCGCATCGCTGACTTCCTTTTCTTCGACCACGACCGGAAAGGTGGTCTGCACCCATTCGATGAAATTGCGCGCTCCGTCTTCCTCGGGGCTCCCGAGGTCGGCTTCGGCCTGGTCGGAGATCACGTCGGAAATCAGTTCGTAAATATGCTCGCGAACATTCTCGGAACGCACTATATCGCCCCGGAAATCGTATACGATTTCGCGCTGTTTGTTCATGACGTCATCGTACTGAAGGGTCCGTTTCCGTATGGCGAAGTTATGCTGTTCCACGCGTCTCTGGGCGGTTTCAATTGACCTGTTCAGCCACCTGTGTTCCAACTGCTGACCCTCTTCGAGCCCGAGTCTGCTCATGATGTTCGCGATGCGCTCCGAACCGAAAAGCCTCATCAGGTCGTCTTCAAGAGACACGTAAAACCGCGATGATCCGGGGTCCCCCTGCCTCGCGCACCTGCCTCTCAACTGCCTGTCTATCCGCCTGGCTTCATGCCGTTCCGACCCGATAACGTGCAGACCGCACGGTTCCTGCATGAGTTTGTCTCTCAGCGAGTGGCCGTTTACCTTGTCGTCCAGCGTTACAGGCGACTCTACGAGTTTCCTTTCGAGACGCACAACTCCCTTGCCGAGCTTGATGTCCGTGCCTCTCCCGGCCATGTTCGTGGCAATGGTTACCGCTCCCGGTTCACCCGCCCTGGCCACGATTTCGGCCTCCCCCTCGTGGTTTTTCGCGTTGAGAACGCTATGAGGTATCTTGGAGCGCTTCAGCATCCGGCTTATGACCTCGGAAGTGTCCACTGAAACGGTCCCGACCAGAACCGGCTGTCCCCTGCCGTGGCAACCGCTGATTTCATCGATAATGGCCCGGTATTTCTCTCTCTGTGTCTTGTAGATAACGTCGTTCCAGTCAACGCGCCTCACCGGCCTGTTGGTGGGTATCACCATAACATCCAGCTTGTAGATCTCTGAAAATTCCGCCGCTTCGGTTTCGGCCGTACCGGTCATGCCGGCCAGCTTGTCGTACATCCGGAAATAATTCTGTATTGTGATTGTAGCCAGGGTCTGCGTTTCCCTTTCTATCTTGACGCCTTCCTTGGCTTCCACGGCCTGGTGAAGACCGTCGCTCCATCTTCGGCCGGGAAGCACCCGTCCCGTGAACTCGTCCACTATCAGCACCTGGTTGGACTGTACCACGTAGTCAACGTCCTTCTCGTACGCACAAAAGGCCCTGATCAACTGATCGACATTGTGTATGCGCTCGCTTCTTACGGAAAACGCCTCCTGCAGTTTCCGCTGTTTTTTCGCCTTTTCCTGGGGCGTAATTTTTTCGTCGGCGTCAAGTTCCGACATTTTTTCGGCGAGGTCCGGCAGGACATAGGCGTTGGGATCCGACGGGTTCAGGGCCTCACAGCCTTTTTCCGTCAGGTTCGCGTCGTGTCCTCTTTCGTCAATCGTGAAAAACAATTCCTCGCGGAGGGCCCTGGCTTCCTCCTTGCGCACGTCCGTAAGCATCTGGTTTTCAACCTGCTCGTGAAGCCTTCTGTTATCCGGATCTTCCAGCATGTGCATAAGCTGTCTGTGTTTGGGCATTCCTTGATGCACCTGGTACATCCGGGTCTGGGCTTCCCACGTCTCTCCTTTTTCCAGACAGTCTTTCGATTCCTGAATCAGGCGGTTACAGAAGGCCCGCTGTTTCCGCACGAGGTTTTCTACCTTCGGTTTCAGCTCGAAGTACTGGTGCGAGGACACCGCCACGGGGCCCGAAATGATCAAAGGCGTCCTGGCCTCGTCTATCAGTATGCTGTCCACTTCGTCCACTATCGCGTAGTGGTATCCGCGCTGAACACAGCTTTCCGGATCGTAGGCCATGCCGTTGTCTCTGAGGTAGTCGAAACCGAACTCACTGTTGGTGCCGTAAGTGATATCGCAAGCGTATTCCCGGCGTCTTTCTTCGGGGCTCATCTGGTTCTGGATACAGCCCACGCTGACTCCCAGAAATTCGTAAAGCAGTCCCATCCACTCCGCGTCACGGCGGGCCAGATAATCGTTGTGCGTAACAAGGTGGACATTTTCGCCGCCCAGCGCGTTCAAGTACAGGGGCATGGTCGCCACCAGCGTTTTACCTTCTCCGGTTGCCATTTCAGCTATTTTTCCGCGGTGCAGGGCGATGGCCCCGATAAGCTGAACGTCAAACGGAACCATGTCCCACTCGCTCTCATGTTCGCAGACCTGAAATTTCGTTCCCAGAAGACGCCGGCAGGCGTTTTTGACAACGGCAAAGGCTTCGCACACCAGGTCGTCTGCCGTTTCGCCCCCGGCAAGCCGCTGTCGGAACTCCGTGGTCTTCCCCCGGAGTTCCTCATCCGAGAGCGCACGGCATTCCTCGTCGAGGGAGTTTATCCTCTCGACCATGGGCCTCAGCGCCCGGATATCCCGCTCGTGTTTCGTGCCGAAAAGTTTCCTGATAATTTTCTTCATTGGTCTTTCTTCCCGCGGGATTTCAGCGGAGGGGGCACTCGACCGAGGCGTTTGAGAACGGCCTTGAGATCTTCCCAGACGTCTTTCTTGGCCGCGGGATTCCGCAAAAGGTAAGCGGGGTGATACGTCGGCATCACGTCTATCCCTTCGTAAAGAAACCACTTTCCCCTCAGCCGGGTTATCCCGCCCGAGACATCCAGCAGGCCCTTCAGAGCCGTCGCGCCCATTGTTACGATAACCCTGGGCCGCAGTACGGCTATCTGTTCACGGAGAAACCGGCGGCAAATTTCCATTTCCTCCTGGCTGGGTGTCCTGTTGCCGGGCGGACGGCATTTCAGAATGTTGCCTATGAATACATCCTGCCTGGTATAACCCATCGCCTCGATCATTTTCGTCAGAAGCTTTCCCGCGGCCCCCACGAACGGCCTGCCCGCCATATCCTCCCGGGCGCCCGGAGCTTCTCCCACAAACATGATGTCCGGGTCGGTGGACCCTTCGCCCGGCACAACCCTGTTCCTGCTTTCCCGCAGGCCGCATTCACTGCACTTCTCCGCGCGGCGTGCGACAGCTTCGAGGCGTTCAGCGCGGCCAGGTCCCCTTTTTTCCACAGCCCCCGGCGGTCCCGCGGACAGTTCCAGGCCCCGGACACCTTCGTCAAGCTGGTATTCCAGGTATTCCTTTATGTCATTGAGCACGGTCCGGCTGTTAATCGTTCTCTCCGTTCATCTTTGATTCACGACGGGCCCTGTGGGCTTCAACGCCCTTTACGAAAAGCGGCCCGATTCCCACGTAAACCAGGCCCAGCAGTATCATGACCGCGGCAACCAGCGCCGCCCACTTCTGCTTCAGAAGCATCAAAAGAATTACCAGCACCACGCAAGGTATGAAGATCGCGGCTTTCTTTGTCGGTTTCGGATAGCGCAGGTTTGTTACCTGAAGCATTATAAAAACCAGGATACCCGCGAGAAACAGAGCGGCGAACCACCCCTGTTTCAACGAAAACACGCCGCGGCCCGATCCGGCGGAAGTAGCCTCGCCAATCAGCACGAACAGAGCCACCCACGCCGCGTTCGCGGTAATGGGCAGGCCCGCGTATCCCGACTGGCCCCGGTCGGGATCCTTAACCTTGAATCTCGCCAGCCTCACCACTCCCGAAAGCGCCACAGCCGACGGCAGAAGCACCCTCAGAAGGAGAGGACTGCCCTCGTTTCTGAATGTCACGGCGAACACCAGAATGGCCGGCGCTATACCGAAAGCCGTGAGGTCCACGTAAGTATCCAGTTCCGCTCCGAACTCGCTTTTTCCGTTAAGCATCCGCGCCAGATTACCGTCCAGTCCGTCGAAGATCATGGCGATCATGATCAACTGGGCCGACCAGAGATAGTAGGGATACGCCCGGTTACCCGTCCGCATGCCTTCGAACGTCAGCAGGATGCTCAGGAAGCCGGCGAGCATCGCCGTGAGTGTCACTATGCTCGGAACAATCTGCCTCCACTTCATCAAGACGCCGCCTTTCCCAGTTCAGCTATTACCGTTTCGCCCGCCGTCACTTTCTGTCCCCCGGCAACGGTTACTTTCACGTCGCCCTTCGGGAAATACATGTCAAGCCTGGAACCGAATTTCATCATGCCTATTTTCTGTCCCGCTCGTACGTTCTCCGATTCATCCTTGTTAAGCCAGTAAACTACCCTCCGGCATACCGGTCCCACTATCTGTCTCACGAGACAGCGCGTTCTCTCGCCGGTAATCAGAATTGAGTTATGCTGATTGTATTTCGACGATTTCTCCATAAAGGTAAAAAACCGTTTGCCGGGGAAATAGCCGAGAAACCTGCTTTGCCCGCTTATGGGCGCCCGGTTAACGTGCACGTCGAAAAGGCTGAGGAAAATACTCACCCGGACGGCGTCTTCTTTAAGGTATTCATTTTCTCTTACCTCCATGACGTGCGCCACGACCCCGTCGGCACCGGCTACTATCGATTCGGAATCGGCCGGTAATGTCCGTTCGGGGTCCCTGAAAAAATACAGCAAATACGCCGCGGCCGCGGCCGCCGCCGCCGCGGGCCACAGAATTGAAGCCGCGGCGCTCACGCCCAGCAGTAGGCAGACCCCGGCCGCGACAGCTCCCGCCGCAAAGCTCAGGATCAGGAAAGGAATCACTTCTCGTCTGATATTCATTTGCTTGCCTTTATCGTAAGCATAAAACGGCCGGCAGAAAATCATTTTTTTCGGCTGAAATCCAGGCAAGACTGCGCCGGACGCCCGCGTCAATACAGCCCGCTCGCAAGATCGGCCAGTAATTTCTCGATATCCGCGGGGAGAGGAGCTTCACATCTGACTTTTTCGCCCGTTTCGGGATGTCGAAAGGCCAGGAGTCTGGCGTGCAGCATCTGCCTGCCCGCATTCGGTTTCCCGCGTCCGCGGCGCCCGCCGTACTCCCGGTCGCCGACAACGGGACAGCCGATGTGCGCCATGTGCACGCGTATCTGGTGCGTCCGCCCGGTCCTGGTTCTGACCCTGAGCAGGGAACTCGTTTCAAAAGCTTTCTCCACGCTGTAACTCGTGAGGGCCTTCCGGCCCCGTGAAACGTTTACCGACATCTTTTTGCGGTCGTGATCGCTCCTGTTAATCAAAGTCTCGATTGAGCCCGAGGCGGGATCCGGAATTCCGTGCACCAGGGCCAGGTACTCCTTGAGCACTGTACCGTTCCGGAACTGGCGCATCAGACCGTTCATCGCGTTTTCCGTCTTGGCGGCCACGATCGCTCCGCTGGTATCCTTGTCGAGGCGATGGACAATTCCCGGCCGGAGAACGCCGCCTATTCCCGATATGTCCCTGCAATGGTAAAGGAGAGCGTTCACCAGCGTCCCGCCGGAATGGCCGGGAGCCGGGTGAACAACAAGGTCCGCGGGCTTGTTTACGACCACAAGGTGCGGATCCTCATAAAGGATGGCCAGCGGTATGTCCTCGGGAAGAGGAACAGCAGGCTCGGGCTCCGGGAAAACAACCGTAATTTCTTCTCCCTCAAGCACGTTTTTGCCGGCCTTGACCCCGTCCTTCCCGGCGGTTACGCGCCCCTCGTCCACGAGCGTCTTAACGCGGGACCTTGTAACGCCCAGCGCCGAGGCCAGATATTTGTCCAGCCTCTCTCCTGCCGATTCACGCGTTACTGTTACCTTCCTTTTTTTCATGACCGCAAGCCGCAATCCAGGCCGCCAGGCCGATCCCGAAGAATACCAGGCTCAACATCTGGGCCAGGGTTAACCCGCCCAGCATCATTCGTTCGTCCCCCCGGAAGAATTCAGTAAACAGCCTTACGCCCGCGTAACCCATGAAATAAGCCGCCATTACACTGCCGTCGAATTTCCTGCGGCGGAACAGCCATACCAGACACAGGTACAGAATCAAATTCAAACCGGCCTCGTAAAGCTGAACCGGGTGTACGGGAAGAGCCATGGTTTGCGATTGTTCTATCAGTCCCTTTTGCGCGAGCGTCGACAGCGTGTTTTCGAATTCCGTTTCGGTTATACTGCCCCGCGCCAGCCGGCCCATCAGGTAGCTTACCCGTTCGTTCTGAATCAGGCCGTTGTAATACTGCGACCAGCCGATCGAGCTTGTGAGTTCCGGACGGACGGCAAGCCACCCTTTGTACACCTTGCCGAAACAACAGCCGTTCAGGAAACAACCGAGCCTTCCGAACATATGGCCGAGGGGAACTGCGGCCGCGACAAGGTCGGCAACAGGCAGGAATCTGTCGTGACGGGTCCTGGTAAAAACATACAGTCCGACTGCGGCCCCGACAAACCCGCCGTAGTAAATCAGTCCGCCCTCCCACACGTAAAGAATTCTGACAGGTTCGGAAAGATAACTTTGCAGGTGCGCCGCCACGTAGGCCAGCCTCGCGCCCGCGATTCCCCCGATCATGAGCCACAAGAGCATATCCGAACAGAAAGCGGCGTCTCTTCCTTCTCTCCGGCCAAGGCGGACCATGAAAAAGAAGCCGGCCAGAAAACCGGCCGCCATCATTACTCCGTACCACTTGACGGCGTAATCGCCTATATGAAAACACACCGGGTGCATGGACCGTAATTCCTCAGGCTCCGCGCCGCGGCCGTTCCGAACCCTGGCTCAGTATTTTCCACAGTAAAGAGCGGGTCAGCGGGAACAAAACGCGAAATCTGGTTTTTTTTGTGGACACTACTGCCGTAATCGGATAACTTTTCCTTAGCCGTAAGCTGATAAACTCGTCTTTGCAAGCTGAAAATATGGCGCAAGAAAACCCTGACAGCAAGGAACCGGCAATCTTCACCGATGCCGTCCCCGAAATCGCCTGCAGTAAATGCGGGTGCAAGATAGATGTGGAAGGCGTAGAGCCTTTTGACCAGGTTGAATGCCCGGACTGCGGAAGCATCGAGACGGTTCCCGCCAAATTCGGACCCTTCATTCTTCTGGACATAATCGGCAAGGGCGGAATGGGTGGGGTTTACTACGCCAAGGACGAGTCACTGGGCAGGTTTGTCGCCATCAAGGTGATGCTCAAATCACTGGGTGATAACGAGGAATTCGTGGAAAAATTCAAGCGCGAAGCCCAGGCCGCGGCAAAATTGAACCACCCGCATATCGTCCAGATATATTCCTTCGGCCAGGAAAAGGGCCAGCCGTACATCGTGATGGAACTGGTCACCGGCAAGCACCTTGACGATATCATAGAAAGCGGGGAAACACTGGCGCAGGGGCTCGTGATGAGGGTGGGCCTTGAAATGGCCGAAGCGCTGAAGGCCGGTGAGGACATCGGCCTGATGCACGGGGACGTTAAACCGGAAAACATTCTGCTCGACGAGAAACTGCGCGCCAAACTCGTGGATTTCGGCCTGGCCACGTTCGCGCACCAGGCCAGCGAAGACTCCATATGGGGCACCCCGTACTACATAGCCCCCGAAAAGGTAAAGCGGCAGAAGACGGACGCCCGTTCGGACATATACAGTCTCGGGGGTACTCTATATCACGCTCTTACGGGAAAACCCCCGTTCGAGGGTAAAACGCCTGTTGAAGTCGTAAAGGCCAGGCTCGACCGACTGCCCGTACCGGCCAAGCAGATTCGTGAGGATATCGACGACAAAGTAGACAAGATATGCACGCGCATGCTTCAGCCGACGCCTGCCCGACGGTATCCCACCTACTCTTCCCTGATAAGCGACCTCAGAAGGGTAGTCAAATCACTCCCCCAGCCCAAAAAGTATCCCTCCATTTCTATCGCGTCTAAAGACGGCAAGAAAACCATTTCCAGGAAAAAGGGCGGGCTTGTCATAGAAGCCGGAGCCCTGAAGAAGGATGAGCCGCCTCAGGGAGCCGCGCCGCAGGTTTCGACTCACAAGTCCAAAGGCAAAACTCTCATTACCGGGCGCAAGTCCGGTCTTACCGTGGGTCCCGGTACTGTAGCTGGCGGCGGTAACCAGCAAGCTTCCGGCGGCGCCGGACAACAGCCCCAACAGGGGAATGCCCTGTCTCAATACAGACAGAGTTACCAGTCGGGCGGCGGGCCTGCCCGGGAAAAGAAAAAGGGCAAAGGCAAGGCGGTTCGCGTTGTTGTTGTGATTCTCCTTATCCTGGCGGCACTGGGAGGAGCCGGACTTCTGTGGAAAGTCCGATACGAGGCCAGCAAAAAAGCCGCACAGCAGTGGATAGAACTGCAGAACAAACAGGAAACGGCGGAAGAAACACGTGAAAAAGTCGAAGGCCTTGCCAACAGTGTGATCGCCCTGGAAAATAAAGTCCTGCCCTATCTGGCCGTGGCAAGCAACGGTATCCAGACCGTCCTGGATTACGAGCTCCCCGCGCTGGGAGCTATAGGACCCGACGGCGAAGCGCCTCCGGACTGGAAGCCGCCCGAACCCAAGCTGGCCGAGCCCGAGCCCGGACCGGGAGCAATGCCCGGAGCGGGCGGTGTTCCGGCAGGGGAACAGGCCGAGCCGGAGCCGGAGCCCGAACCCATAAAGATGAGGGAAGACGAGTCCGACGCTCCCACCGGAATGCTTTCACGCGAAGAGCTGGAAGCCATACGGACAGGCCGCGCTGTAGCCAGAAAACCAAAACCGAAACCGGAGCCGGAACCCGAGCCGGAGCCGGAACCCGAACCCGAACCTGCGCCGAAACCGGAGCCTGAAGCCGAACCGGAACCAAAACCCAAGACCAGGGAAGAAAAACTTGCCGATTTCGTCCTTAAGACCGCGTTCAACGCGCGGACCGTTTTCAGAAACGCCGAAGACGCACGCAGGGCCAAGGCGGAAGCGGACACGCTCGCCGCGCAAATAGTCGATGCACCCGCATTGACGCCGTCGGTCGACACCGCCCTCGCCAGCCTGACCGCGCAGGTCGAAAAACTCGAAACCGTCAAAAAAGAGTCGCAAACCGCCCTGGCCGCCGCCGAGGAGCTTTCCGGCAAGGTCCAGGATATAACCAATGAAGTCGTGGAGGAAAGAGAGCAGGAACGACTGGCCCGGGAAGCACGGCAAAAGGCGGAAGAAGAAATGCGCCGTCAACAGCGCCTCCAGCAGCGGATCGAGAAGGAACTCGCGCGTGTAGAGGAAATGGGAAAAGACATCAAGACCGCCATGGTGCAGAACCGCTACGGGACTGCCGTCGAAAGACTGACGAAACAGCAGTCGCGCCTCAAGACTGAGGTGGGCAGGAAGGCGGCACAGGTGCTGATCGACCGCGCGGTCAGACTGCAGAACATGAAAAAGTTTCTCGTGGAACAGATCCAGGAGGATCCCATGGACTGGGGCTGGATACAGGACCGGTCGACCAAGGACGTCGAGTGGGCGACGGAGAAATTCATCAAGATCAGGGGCGGCAAGACAGTTCCCTGGGAAGAAGTAACTCCGTCGCAAATGGTAAAATTCCTGAATTACTACCTGGCCAAAGAAAACCTGAAAGCCAAGCAGATAGGCGAACAGAACACCGCGGCCGCGATCTTCTGTTTCATCAACGGAGCCAGGGAAGACGCCATACAACGGTACGTTAACACCGCGTTGAGCTTCTGTCCCTATCTCGAGGCCGAGATAAACCGCCTCATGCCCCGTTGATCGTCAGCCCCGCCTGCCCCCATCGGGATCAAGCCGCAGGTTGAGGGATTTCACGCGTTTTCCGCCGAACTCCCTGCGCAGGTTAGAAAGCATTTCTTCCCGTCCGTACCTGGCCAGCTCATTAAGCCACACGGAACTGTCTACGAAAACCGTGAGCCGCCCGCGTTCAAAACGCCCGGGACGCGTATGGCGGGCAACTTCCGGACCCACCAGTTTCTCCCAGTCCGTGTTCATCACGGTGAGCCAGTGCTGGGACTCTATACCGAGCTTCTTCATTACCGACGGAACCACGTCGCCTATCGCCACGGCCTCACCTGAACGAAACCCGGTTTCACTCCCGCGCAGACGGCATCTCTCGCGGTGCAGTTGCCATTTCCCGCCGTCGGACTTTTTCAGGCTTCCCCGTCTTCTTTTCATATGCCTTCACCTTAAACTTACCGCCGCGCCCCGTCCAGATTCTTCTCTTGCGGGCTTTTCCCTTGATCCGTGAGGGCATTTGGTGGCACATTGCGCCTTTACACAAAAACAAGGAGGCCTGCAATGCGTAAACCGGTTAAAGGCAACATGCTTATCGCTCAGAGCGGCGGACCCTCAATGGTCATCAACCAGAGCCTGGCGGGGGCGGTCGAAGAAGCGCGCAAACACTCTCACGTACGCGCGATTTACGGGGCAATGCACGGGATCAAGGGACTGCTTGAACGGGATATCATCAACCTTCGCAAAGAGTCGCCCGCCTCGTTGAAAACCGTGGCAAAGACGCCGTCTTCCGCCCTCGGAACGGTACGGCAGAAACCGACGCGACAGGACTGCATGGCGATTTTCAACACCTTACGAGCCTACGGCGTGAACTATTTTTTCTATATAGGCGGCAACGACTCCGCCGAAACGGCCCATATCCTCAGCGAGGAAGCGAAACGTTCGGCTTTTGAACTCAACTGCTATCACATCCCCAAAACGATTGATAACGATCTGCTTGAAAACGACCACACGCCTGGCTTCGGCAGTGCCGCGAAGTATGTGGCCTCTGCCGTAATGGGAGACAACCTGGATAACCGCGCGCTTCCCGGAGTCAAAATCGACATAGTAATGGGACGGCACGCCGGTTTTCTGACCGCTTCCGCGGCACTGGCGCGGCGGTGGCCTGACGACGGGCCTCATCTTATTTACTGTCCCGAAAGGGCTTTTGACATGAACGCCTGCTTCCGGGACGTCAACCGCGTATATAAGAAGTACGGGCGGTGCGTAATGGCCGTCTCCGAGGGCATTGCCGACAAGAACGGTGAAGCTATAGCGAAGAAGTTTCTCCGCGAAGTTGATTCCCACGGCAACGTTCAACTCAGCGGGTCCGGCGCTCTGGGTGACTTCCTGGCCCGCGAAATAAAGACGAGAACCGGGATAAAGAGAGTGCGCGCGGACACGTTTGGCTATCTACAGCGCTCGTTTCCCGACGTCGTGTCCAGGGTAGACGCCCGCGAAGCGCGCCAGGCGGGTGTTTATGCGGTACGGTCCACGCTTAAGAAAACCGGCGGATCGATCGTTATCCGCAGAAAACCCGTGAAAAAGTACCAGGTTTATTACGAATGCATCCCGTTACGCAAAGTCGCCCGTAATACCAGGCCAATGCCCGCCAGGTTTCTCAACCGCGCGGGAAACAACGTCACAAAAGCGTTTCTGGACTACGCCGCTCCCATCGTCGGGCCCCTGCCGGAGATAGGCAGGCTCAAATGCGTAAAGGTCCGCAAATAATCGCAGAGACCTGAAGAAGGATCCTTCAGGGGGTCGGGAACGCCCGGGCCAGTTCCCGGGATTTTTCCCTGGTCTTCGCAATTACTTTTCCGTCCCCGCTCGAGGAAAGAACTTCGTCGATCATACCCGCGATCAGGGCCATTTCCGTGTCCTTCATTCCGCGCGTGGTTACCGCCGCCGTTCCGAGACGAATCCCCGAAGTTACCGCCGGCGGCTTCGTGTCGTACGGTATGGAGTTCTTGTTGGCTATAATTCCGGCCTCTTCGAGAGCGTCCGCCGCCTTCTTACCCGTGATTCCGCTGGACGAAAGGTCCACCAGCATCAGGTGATTATCCGTGCCCCCGGATACCAGCCGGTATCCTGCCGACATCATTTTCTCCGCGAGCGCCCCCGCGTTCCGCACCACGTTCCGCGCGTATTCCCCGAACGCCGGTTGCAGCGCTTCCCCGAAACACACTCCCTTTGCGGCTATGGTGTGCATTTCAGGACCTCCCTGCAGGCCGGGGAATATCTGCCTGTCTATTTCCGGCGCGTTTTCCGGTCCGCAGAACACAAGTCCTCCTCTGGGTCCTCTCAAGGTTTTGTGAGTGGTGGCGGTTACGAATTCAGCCGCGCCTATCGGGCTGGGATGGGCTTTGCCCGCGACAAGGCCGGCTATGTGCGCCATGTCCACCAATAACATCGCGCCGACGCTGTCGGCCGTTTCCCTGAAACGGCTGAAGTCAATCTCCCTGGGATACGCGCTGGCTCCGGCCACCAGCAGTTTCGGTCTGTGTTCCTTGACGATTTCATCAACCCGGTCATAATCGATTCTGCCGTCTTTCCTGGCCACGCCGTAGGAAACGATGTTGAACAGGCGCCCCGAAAAATTCAGCTCGTGCCCGTGGGTTAGGTGCCCCCCGTGCGCCAGGCTCATCGCCGTGATCGTGTCTCCCGGCTTCAACGCCGCAAAGTAAACGGCCATGTTCGCCGTACTGCCGCAATGAGGCTGAACATTGACGTGCTCCGCGCCGAACAGTTCCTTTGCGCGTTCGACGGCCGTCCTTTCCACGGCATCCACGTAACGGCACCCGTTATACCACCGGGATCCGGGGTAGCCTTCGGCATACTTGTTTGTCAGCACGGAGCCCTGGGCCTCCCGTACGGCCGCGCTCACGTAATTCTCCGATGCGATAAGGTTTATCGTGGTCTGTTCCTGCTTTTCGTGATCCAGGACGGCTTCGAATATCCTGGCGTCCTGGAACAGATGCCCCGTCTTTCCGCCGATATTCCACGCGTAGTCTTCTATCTTCCTGACCCGCCGCGCGTGCCGGTCCATCCCGGAAAACCCGTTGGACAGCCACTGTTCAAGGATTGCCAGCCCTGTTTCTTCGGAAACAAGCCCGCCGCCCAGGACCAGGACGTTCGCGTTGTTATGGGTTTTCGCCTTCGCCGCCATCTCGGGCGTAAAACACAACGCTGCCCTTACCTCGGGGAGCCGGTTGGCGGCAATGGACATGCCCAGACCCGTCGTGCATACCAGTATTCCCTCCCCGGCCTCTCCCCGGGCCACACGCGAGGCAACTTCGAAGGCAAAATCCGGATAATCAACCGGGCCCGCTGAAAAACAGCCCGTGTCTTCCGTCTCTATCCCGCGTTTTTCCAGCGCGGTCTTTATAGCTTCCTTCAGTTTGAATCCGCCGTGGTCGGAACCCAGAGCAATTATCATTACGTGTCCCCGTTTCTGTTCTCTGACTGCTGTTGCAGGTGCTTCATAAAATCGATAAGACCGGGAATAGCCTCTTCTATCTCGTCCCGGACGGACCGGTACATATCCGGAGACGAGCCCATGGGGTCTGTTACCGCACCGCCTTCGCCAGTGACAAAGGATTTCAGCAGAAAGGTCCTTTCCAGCGCTCCCGGAACGACGGACCGAACGTATGCCAGGTGCGATTTCGTCATTACCACAATGAGCGAACACTCGTCAATTGATTCCGCGTCCAGGGGTCTGCTCCGGTGAGCGCTGATGTCGATCCCGCGCTCCTTCATCACAGCCACGGCGCTTCTGCTCGGCGGCATCCCGCGGGCCGCGGACGTCCCCGCCGAGCGCACCTCCCAGCAGGACTCCTCTCCAAGGGCCTCACGGACCATGTACTCGGCCATGGGACTGCGGCAGATGTTTCCACTGCACACCACCAGGAGCAGTTTACCGCTTCCCGTCACTGCACCACGTCCCCGGCGCGTGCAAGCGCCCTCTCCAGATCTTCCGCGCTCAACGCGCCTTCCCGAAGTACGCTCACGCGGGTACCGTCAACCCGGACCACGGTACTCGGCACGCGCGCGGCACATGTACCGCCGTCTACAACCGCGTCCACGCTTCTCCCGATACTGCCCATTGCCTCCTCCGCGCTCACCGCCGGTTCCTCGCCGCTTCTGTTGGCGCTACTCGCCCTCAGCGCCCCTCCCGCCGTCCGCAGAAGCATGCGGACCCAGCGTAAATCGGGCACCCGGAATCCTTCCTGTACCCCGCCGGCCCGGGCGACAAGCGTGAGAGGTCCCGGCCAGAACGCTTTCGCCAGTTTCTGCCCGGTATCGCTCAACACTACTCCCATTTTTTCAAGCACGCCCGCGTCCGAGACAAGCAGGGGAACAGCTTTGTCCCGGTCGCGACCCTTTGCGCTGTAGAGCCTGTTTACCGCTTCGGGTATTCCGGGGTGCGCGGCAACGCCGTACACGGTATCGGTGGGAATTACGACGAGGCCGCCCGCATTCAGGAGGGAAACAAGCCTCTCCGGAATGTCGGGTGCGTCAGTGCCCGTTATTTTCAGCATTACCGGCTTTTTCGTCTGCATTTGCCTCCAACGCGGGCAGGTGATCTTCCTCCGTTCCGCACAGGCCCACGGCATGCAGTCCCAGGATCAGCCACGTCGCCCTTCTCAAAACACCGTCATCAACGACCTCGCCTAGAAGCTCCCTGTGCTCTTTCTGAAGAGCCGGCAGGGATGCCCCGGGCTCCAGGGCGGGGTCCGGCGCCATGGGTACGCTTACGCCGCTTTCTTCGCTGATTACCATGTCCGGCGCCACTCCGTCCGGTTCGTAATCTCCGCCGTCCGCCGGTACCGCCCTTCCGGTCGCGACCCACATTGAGCCGCCGTTCTTCAAATCCACTCTTTCCCGAATACTCTGGTCCCCCAGCGTTGGCTCCCCTATCAGCAATACCCCCGGTCTTGTTTTCAGTAAAGCCGCAAGAAGTTCGGAACCGTCGCTGGTCCCGCCGTTTATCACCACCATTATCGGGACCCTGGCGGGCAGTCTCAACACGCCTTTCGGGACCCTGTGCACTTCCACGTTTTCCGGCCGGTGTTCCACGACCGAATAGAGCTCCTCCGGACCTGCCGCCGCAAGGCCGGCAAGCACATCCACCGATTCCAGGTCTGCGCCGGCAGACCCCCTGAGATCTATGATCAGTCCTCTCAGCCCTTCATTCCGGCCCTCGGCTTCGGCGATCTTCCGGCACACGCTTACCGCTGTTCCCTCGAAGACGCCCTTCAGTTTCACGTACAGAAGACCGAGGGGCCACTGCCGCACATCTTCAACTCCGTCCCCGCGGCGTTCTTCCGGCGCCCGGCCTTTCTTCTGCAAACGCGCCCGCGGGTCAACGGCCTTCAACAGCCCTTCCGCCGCGGCGCGTTCAGCGTGCTCGACATCGTAACGCACGCCTCTTTCGGACAGCGCCTCGCGCACGGATTCAACGGTAACACTGCCCGCCTCTCCGCACGCCGCCAGCAGTACGCAAAAGCCAATGATGAATCTGATTCTCATTTCATCAGCTCCGCCGGCCCCTTTTCCCGATCGCCGACTGTACTTTCCTGTTGCCGTTCTTGACTTTCTTCTTCATGTCGCCCGCGTAACTCCGCAGTTTCTTCGACAGTGCCGGCCGCCCCAGGGCCAGTATTCTCACGGCAAAAACCGCGGCGTTCACGGGTCCGCCCCTGCCCAGGGTTACGGCCGCAACGGGAATACCGCCGGGCATCTGCACGGTTGAAAGCAGGGCGTCAACGCCTTTCAACTCTCCGCCGCTTACCGGCAAACCGATAACCGGCAGGGAAGTCTGTGCGGCCACCACGCCGGCCAGGTGGGCGGCGCCGCCGGCCGCGGCTATTATGACCTTTATGCCCCGTTTCGAAGCGCCCGCCGCGTATTCTGCGGCCAGTTCCGGGGTCCTGTGCGCTGAAATGACCCTGGCATCGTATTTGACTCCGAACCGCTCAAGCGTATCGGCAACGGCGCTGATCCTGTCCCAGTCCGAATCGCTTCCCATGATTATTCCGACTTCGGCTTTTTTCATTATCCCTTTTCTCCTTTCAAAACTCTATTTCTTTACCGCACACCGCTCAACGTCCGCGGCACCGACAACATTACCCTCGGACCCCCCGCGCGACAAGCCCAATCCTGCATCTTCAAGTATCCGCGAACGAACCTCTGCTATTTCTACTGCCCTGCTCCCCTTGCATCGCGGATAAGCGGCGCTACAAAACCTCCAGTACGCCGCCAGCCTGCGTTTCCTTCCATGCTTGCCTAACATCCCCCCTGTCCCCCATAATCCTTCCAACTTTAACCGTCCGGCAGTCATGAAACCATCACTGATTACAATCCTGACAGCCGCCGCCCTCCTCGGCGCTTTCTTCCCCTCTCACGCACCCGCCAGGGGCCCCACGGAAAACCCCGAGACATGGACCGTTTCCCCCCCGGACCTTGACGACAGCATAGAGTCAACAATAACCCGCCCGGAATACAGCTGGCGCCTGCCCAGGGAGCGCCCGCCGGCCGTCGAAGAGGAAGAGGCCGGGTTCTTCGCTTCTTTCTTCCGGAAAATCTCGCGCACTTTGCACAGCTTGCAGGAACGGATAGCCTCAATTGCCCGCCGGTTTATTGAATGGCTGAAAAGCCTCCTCGGAAACCCTTCCCCGCGGCCCCGCTCGCGCCATTTCACGGGTTCCCGCCTCCAAATGCTCATGTACGTGCTGGTTGCGGCGGTTCTCAGCGTACTCGCTGTTATCCTTTTTCGCGCACTCCGGCAAAGCCGGACTTCGAAGAAGGCGCCTGTCCGCCCGGCCGCGGCGGACGAAGTGCCGGACCTGCTTTCCGGGGATCTTACGGCCGCTGAACTCCCGGCGAACGACTGGATGGAGCTTGCCGCCAGGATGTTTGACGAGGGGGAAATCCGGCTTTCACTGCGCGCCATGTTTCTCGCATGCCTCGCCTTCCTCGGCTCGCGCGAAAGACTGGTTCTCGCCCGGCACAAGTCCAATCGCGATTACGTCCGCGAACTCAGGCGCCGGTCCCCGGATATCCCGTCGGTGCCAGAGGCATTTGACGAAAACCGCCTTCTCTTCGAAAAAGTGTGGTACGGTCTCCATCCCGCTTCTTCGGAATCCGTGTCGGCATTCCGGAAAAATCACGAACGAATTATACACGCTTTGGCTCCGCCGTCGCAGGCGGGCGTAAACGGGCTCGATGAAAAAAACCGATAGGATACTGAAGACGGGCGCCGTAATCTCGGCGGTGGTGCTCGCCCTGGGAGTGACCCATGTATTCATACTCCGCTTCAGGGCGGGAGATATATATCCGCCGTATTCATCGCTGCGCGCCGACCCGCTTGGAGCCGAAGTCCTTTACGAAAGCCTCAAGCCCTGCGGCGTCGAAGAAGTCCGGCGGAATTATGACGCCGATCCGGCCGCGTCCCTTGACTCCGAGGCGGCGCTCTTTCAGCTGGGTATGAATACCCGCTGGTATTACCGCGCCGACCGGGACTACAAACTCGATCTTTGCGGCTTCGCGGCACGCGGAGGAAGACTCGTGGTGACCTTCCTGCCTGAAAACGATCCCGTTTCCGGCACACGCCGGAACAACGAGAAGGCAAACGGTTCTTCCGGGGAAAAGGAAGACGAAACTGCGGAAGACTGCGCATGCGGACCCTGCGGAACATGCGGCCCTCGTCCTTCCGGTCCCGTTAAGTACCTTAATGTCGGCTTCAATTCACTGACTTCAAGCCGGGGACAAAATGCCCTGCTCAGCGAAGAGTATCTCGATTTTCCCCTTCCCCGGACTCTGTCGTGTCATTCGTCGCTGTGCTTCACGAATCTCACGGACCGATGGCGCGCCGTCTACCGCGTGAACGGCAGGCCGGTCATGATAGAAAACTCAACCGGCCCCGGAAGTATCGTTCTTTCAACTCTGAGCTACCCGCTTTCCAACGAAGCCATGAAAGACGAACGGCGCCCGGTCCTGCTTGCATGGCTCGTGGGCGCTAAAACCAGGGTGGTTTTCGACGAATCCGTCCACGGCGTGCGGGAATCTCCGACCGTGGCGACGCTGGTGCGCAGGCATCGTCTCTACTGGCTTGTAACAGGGCTGGCATTGCTCGCACTGCTGTTTGTATGGCGAAACGCCGTCAGCCTGGTACCTGCGGACCCGGAAACAGGGCCCCGCGCCGCCCGCGGACCCGCGCCCGGCAAGGACAGCACATCCGGACTCATCAACCTGCTGGAGCGCAATATTCCGCCGCACTCTGTTATCAGGACATGCGCCGCGGAATGGAACCGCACTTCGGCGTCGAGACCCGGACTCAAGATCACCGAACCCGGCGGGGCCGACCCCGTTTCGGATTACAACGCCATCGCAGAGGCCATAAGAAAGAAAGGAAGGAAGTTATGAGCAATCGGAAACTGCAGGATGTTCTGTCTGCCGCAAGGAATGAAACCGCCAAGGTTATTATCGGCCAGGAACACGTCATAGACATGGCCCTGATCACCATCTTCACCGGCAGTCACGCGCTGATAGAAGGGGTGCCGGGCGTGGCCAAGACCCTCCTCGTCCGCACGCTCGGAAAGGTTCTGAACTGCGATACACAGCGCATTCAGTTTACCCCCGATCTGATGCCCGCCGATATCACCGGCACCAACGTGTTCAACCTGAAAACCAGGGAATTCAACCTCATCAAGGGGCCGCTTTTCACGACTTTCCTTCTTGCCGACGAAATAAACCGGGCTCCCGCCAAAACGCAGTCCGCTTTACTCCAGGCCATGCAGGAACGCCAGGTGACAATCGACCGCGCTACTCACGGCCTGTCCCCGAATTTCACGGTGTTCGCCACTCAAAACCCGATCGAATACGAGGGCACCTATCCACTGCCCGAGGCCCAGAAGGACCGCTTCATGCTCAAGGTGCCTATGGGCTGTCCTTCCCGCGAAGAGGAAGTTCTCCTCGCCGGCCGCATGCTGGGCGGTGAATCGCCCGAGGCGGTGCTTCAAAGCGGCGCGGTTCAAGCCGTGGTTTCCTCCGAAGACCTGGCGGCGCTTCGCGAAGAACTCCGCGGGGTAACTGTCCGCCGGGAACTCCTGGACTATATAGTCGACATTGTCCGCCAGACCAGGGAGGACCCCCACGTGCTCGTCGGAGGCGGCCCGCGGGCAACCCAGTCCCTCCTTCTTTCCAGCAGGGCGATGGCCGCGCTGTCGGGAAGGGACTTTGTAACGCCGGACGATATCAGGGACGTGGCGGTGGCGGTGCTCGCGCACAGGCTGATTCTTCGCCCGGAATTTGAAATCGAAGGACTGGGCATACAGGAAGTGATAAGGGGAACGATGGAACAGGTACCCGTTCCGAGATAAAGAACCGTGATAGTACCCACCGGCAGATTAATGATCTGGCTCGCAGTTCTGCTTCCCTTTGCCGGGCTGGCGGGCACCGGCAAAGGGGCCGCGGGGCTGGCTGTCGCCCTTTTTGCGGCTTTGTTCTTTATCGCCCTGTGCGACGCCGTCGTATCACGGCGCGAAGTAAAGCGTGTAAGTATCGAGGGCGAAGACATCGCCCGCTTCGCCAGAAACCGTCCGGGCAACCTCACGCTCACGATATTGCGCGGCGCCGGTGACGAAGACGGAAACAGGTCACGTCCTTCGTCTCTGCGCCTGGGCATTCCCTTTCCGGACACTATCCTGCCGGACACGGACGAACTCACGGTGGACCTGCCCCCTTCCGATGCCCGTTTCCGCGTGCAGTGGCCCTGTACGGCCACGGCGAGGGGGTCCTACACGATAAAGAAGTGCTTCTTTGAAACGCCCTCGCCCATGGGCCTGTGGTTCGCGCGGAATTCCTGCCCCTGTAAAACTGAAATCCGCGTTTATCCCGATCTGATGAAAGAACGCCGCAAGCTCGCGGGCGTTTTTCTCAACCGGGGAACAGCCGGTGCCCATGTTCAGAGAACGATCGGACAGGGACGCGAATTCGAAAAACTGCGGGAATACATACCGGGCGACAGCTACGAGGATATACACTGGAAAGGGACCGCCAAACGCGGGCGTCCGGTCACAAAGCTCTACCAGATAGAAAGAACCCAGGAAATTTACGTGCTGATAGATCACTCGAGACTCAGCGCCAAGGCGGCGGGAGCCGAGACACGGCTTGAAAAGTTTCTCACCGCATCGCTCCTTCTGGGGCTTGTCGCCCGGCGGCAGGGGGACCACTTCGGCCTGGTCACTTTCACCGATAAAGTCTCGCGGTTCATCAGGGCGGCTTCCGGCAAGGGGCACCACAACACCTGCCGGGAAGCCCTTTACACGCTCAAGCCCGAACCCGTTACACCGGACTTCGATGAACTTTGTTCCTACGTCCGTCTCAAACTGCGCCGCAGGGCCCTGCTCATGGTATTGACCGACCTGAGCGATCCCCTCCTGGCCGAAAGTTTCCTGGGTAATGCCGAAGCTCTGTCCAGACAGCACGTGGTGGTGGTTTTCATGGCCCAGGAGCCCGGCATCGCGCCGCTTTTTTCCGGTCGGCCCGCCGGGAACCTGAACGACGTTTACCGCAGGCTGGGAGGCCATATCGTGTGGCATAATCTGCGCGAACTGGAAAAGAAGCTCCAGCGCAAAGGCATAGGAATGACCAGGACGGAAGACGAACGGCTGAGCACGGAACTCATCGGCCGTTACCTGCAGGTCAAGGCGAGGCAGGTGCTCTAAATGATTGACCTGGAAAGATTCATCGAAAACGAGCGGCCGTTCTGGACCGAACTTGAAACCATCCTGGACAGCCTGCACCGCAACAGCCGCACGCGCATGAGCATGCCTGAAATAAGGCGGTTTCATTATCTTTACGAACGCGTCTCCGCCGACCTCGCCAAACTGCGCACTTTCACGTCGGAAAAGGAAACCAGGAAGTATCTTGAATCCATGGTAGCCCGCGCCTACGCCGAAATCCATGAAACGAGGACCGCCTCGCACCGGTTCAAGCCCTTCAGGTGGCTGGCCGCGACCTTTCCGAGAACCTTCAGGCGCCGCGCGCTCGCTTTCCGTCTCGCTTGCGGCACCGTGCTGGCAGGCGCGGCGTTTTCGTCACTCCTGATGGCGCTCGATCCTTCATCAAAGGAAATTTTCATGCCTTTCCCGCACCTTCTCGAACACCCGTCGGAACGGGTGGAAAGGGAGGAAGGCGTCACCACCGACCGCCTTCAAGGGCGCAAGGCACAGGGAGCCGCGTGGTACATGAAGCACAACACCGGCGTCGCCGTTACAACCATGGCAATGGGTGCCACCTGGGGCATAGGCACGCTTCTCATGCTGTTTTCAACGGGAGCGATGCTGGGCGCCGTCTCCATAGATTACGTAATGGCCGGCGAGACCACCTTCCTGCTCGGGTGGCTTCTGCCCCACGGTTCCGTTGAAATACCCGCCATTCTTCTGGCCGGGCAGGCCGGTTTCGTTCTCGCGGGAGCGCTTATAGGAAGAGGCACGCGCACTCCCCTCAGGACCAGGCTCAGGGAGATATCGTCCGATCTTGTAACTCTCATTGCCGGCACCGCGCTCCTGCTGGTATGGGCCGGCATCGTTGAAGCTTTTTTCTCCCAGTACCACCAGCCGCTTCTCCCTTACTGGATCAAAATAGCCTTCGGCGCCTCCCAGCTTTTTCTCCTCATCATTTTTCTCAACCGTGCGGGCAGGAAACCGGGCAGCGATAACGAAAAGGACGCGGAATAATGACCTCCGCCGCCAGGCAATCGACATTGATTATTCAGACCCCCGAAGGCATTGAGTTCGAGCTGGTCCTCGCCAGTCCCGTGACCAGGTTTTTTGCGCTCATGATCGACAGGTTCCTGATGATAGCCGCGTCCACGGTCATAATGCTGGCCACACTCGCCCTAAGAATTATCAGCCCCGACTTCGGCGCCGCCATGACCGCCATACTGTGTTTCGCGCTTTCCTTTGCCTACCCCATAGGCTTCGAGTGGCTTCTGAGGGGGCAGACAATAGGGAAGAAAATTTTCAGGCTGAAAGTCATGGACGTGCAGGGGCTGAAACTCCGTTTCAGCCAGATAGTCGTGAGAAATCTTCTCCGGTACGTGGACGCCGTTCCCCTGGGCTTCTACCTGGTCGGAGGCACCGCCTGCTTTTTCTCAAGCCGCTGTCAGCGGCTCGGAGACCTGGCGGGCAACACCATAGTCGTGGTCCAGCCGAAGATCGCAGAACCCGGCCTCAACCAGATCGGAAGCGTCAAGTACAACTCCTTCCGCCGCTATCCCGAGATCGCCGGCCGCCTCCGCCGCAACGTTGCCCCGCACGAAGCCGAACTCTTCATGCGCGCCCTCCTCCGCCGCGAATCTTTCGACCCTGAAGCAAGGATCGGGCTCTTCTCCCGCCTGCGCGAGCACCTCGAAAAGAAGGTCCCCTTCCCGGACGAAGCCGCCGAAGGCCTGAGCGACGAACAGTACGTCCGCAACGCCGTGGACGTTCTGCTGAGATAACACGTTTCCCGCCCCGTCGGACCTCCTGTGAGACCCTGGCGACACACCCATAGTTGTTTTTTCGGGGTAGTTGTAAGGATGTCCTTACAAAGGAACACTGGGACGCGTGGTTTCTCAGTGTAATGCGGCTTGATTGTCAATTGTGCGGAAACTTGTTGTCCCTAATGGCTGTCCCTAATGGCGCTAATGGCGCTCCTAATGGCGCTCAACCCCCGCTTGCTTTGAAGAAACGCCGAACCCAGTAACCGTAAAACTTCGCGTGTTCCGCTTTTGCCAGAAGGTTCTTTACAAGACAATCACCGTATTCCGACAGCCGTAACTCTTTGTCATTCAGCATGTTACGTACTCCTGTCTCGGGATTATCATATTATACATGTCCACGTATAATATCTCAATAGCCGCCTTTTACCCTGACTTTTACGCTCTTGTCCACTCATTCCGCTAAATACGCGTCGTGTTATACGTCTTCACGCATAATTTAGTAATATGCCCTCTGTTTTTCAAGTCTCACCTTTCCCCTGTCCTGCGTTTTTCGCATCCACACTACAGTTTTTCGCTTTTCCTCCTTGAATCTCTACTCCATTTTCACCACAATTCCTCCGTAAACTTGGTCCTCCAAGCCGTCAGGACCTGTGAAAAACATTCTAAAGTACATACTACGTTCGGTGAGAGAAAATGAAAACTGCAATCATCACCATCCTGGCTGGAATCATCGTGTTCTTCTGCTGGCAATTTGCCACATCCGTCCGCGAGAGTGTTCATGAGCTCTGGCTGATGAGCGCTG
>JAWODU010000055.1:0-47132 GCA_046483125.1 Kiritimatiellia bacterium | reverse complement strand
CACCCCGAAGCTTCAAATATTTCGTGGCTCAATACCTAGCCTACTTGCGCCCCTGTCAACGCTTCGCCTGCCCCCTCGCGGCGGCCTGCGCATGACTCGGGGTCAATGTGGGTCGCTACTCCTTTCATTGTACAAGACTTTCACTCGTTGTTCGTTGCCGGTTTTAATCGGCGCTTACCATAGAACTTTTGGCAGTACCGGCCTGCATGGTCACCGACTCTCTCAGAACCCGGATTACGGGTCAAGCCTGCCCAGTCCCCCGCCCTGAAAAAAGTCCTGAAAAAGCTGAAAAAAACTCTTGTGTTTCGGGGCAAAACAGAGACAATCATCTCGAAACCTGAAGGCAGGTGCCGACAGGTGCAAGTTCTTAAACACCAGAAACGGGGGTAAAGCATGACCAAGACACAGACTATCGCGGCCTTGGCGGAAAGAAGCGGCTTGTCCAAGGCGCAGGTCAGCCAACTGATGGACGAACTCGCGAATCTCGCGTACAAGGAAGCCGGGAACGGTTTCACCATTCCGGGAATCGGCAAACTCGTCCTCGTTAACCGCAAGGCCCGCATGGGGCGCAACCCGGCCACCGGCGAACAGATTCATATTCCGGCGAAGACCGTGGTTAAGTTCCGTGTTTCCAAGGCCTGCAAAGAGTCCGTAATGTCGGCATAAACTGGCTTGAGGCGGGGTAAACCGAGGCGCAGACCCGGTAACCCCGCCTTTTTTCTGCCCATGAATATTCCCTTCCTGAAAATGCACGGCGCCGGAAACGACTTTATCCTGGTCGATGACAGGGACCTGTCGTTTCCGATGAATGATTCCGCATGGATGGCCGCTGTATCGGCCCGTAAAACCGGCGCCGGATGCGACGGTATTATACTGATTCAGCCGTCGAACAAAGCCGATTTCAGAATGCGCTTTGTCAACCCCGACGGCCGCGAGGTGGAAATGTGCGGAAACGGCGCCCGCTGTGCCGCCCGCCTCGCGCATGAAATCGGCGCCGCTCCGGCGGAAATGACCATTGAAACCGCGGCGGGCACACTCCGCGCCCGGGCGCAGGGTACCGACGTGCTTCTCTACATGACACCGCCGGCCGACTTCCGGCTGAAGGAGTCAATCGAAGTAGACGGACGCACTGTCACCTTTTCATTCGTCAACACCGGCGTGCCTCACGCCATAGTTGAAGTTGAAGACCTGGATGCCTTCGACGTGGAGGGAACCGGCAGGGCCGTTCGCCGGCACGAGCACTTTTCGCCGGAGGGAACGAATGCCGACTTTATAACCGTTGCCGGACCGAACTCCCTGCGTCTTCGCACTTACGAACGCGGTGTCGAGGCCGAGACGCTCGCCTGCGGAACCGGAGTGGCGGCCTCGGCTTTGATTGCCGCGAAACTGGCGCTCGTGGAGGCGCCGGTACAGGTTTCCGTCGCGAGCGGAGATACTCTTACTGTCAATTTTGCCTTAACGGAGGCCGGCGCAGAAGACGTAACGCTTCTGGGTCCAACGGCGCACGTTTACAAAGGAACGCTGGAATACGGGGAATAAGGGAGTGTTACAGTCCAACCATGAGCCTTGAAGATAGCCACATTTAACGTTAACTCCATCCGCTCACGCATGGAAGCGGTACTTGACTGGCTGGGGGAAAACTCCCCCGATCTGCTGTGCATTCAGGAAACCAAGGTCCAGGACCATGAATTTCCCGCTCTTCCCTTTCGCCAGGCCGGATATTACGTCGTGTTCAAAGGCGGGAAATCCTACAGCGGCGTCGCCCTCCTGAGCAAATACAGGCCTGAGCGCGTTAGCTTCGGGCTCGACGACGGCAAGGACGCCGACGAATCCAGACTGCTGTACGCCAAGGCCGGGCCCGTGCACGTGGTCAACACCTACGTTCCGCAGGGACGGGCCGTCGACCACCCCATGTACAGGTACAAACTCCAGTGGTTCAAGCGTCTCAGGGCGTACTTCCAACGCCGCCTCAGCCCCAGGGCGCGCGTGGTATGGGTGGGGGACCTGAACGTCGCGCCGGACCCGATTGATATCCACAACCCGGAAAAGCAGGAAAACCACGTCTGCTACCACAAGAGCGTCCGGAAAGCGTTCAAACGTGTCATGGAATGGGGTTTCGTGGACGTGTTCCGTAAACACCACCCTGAGGCCGGGCAGTACACTTACTTCGATTACCGCACCAGGGACGCGGTTAAGCGGGGAATGGGCTGGCGCGTGGACCACGTGCTGGCAACGCGTTCGCTCGCGCGCAGGTCGAAGGATTCATTCATAGACCTCAAACCGCGTCTTCAGAAACACGCCTCGGACCACACCGTCCTGGCGGCCGAATTCGACATCTGATCACGACAGGATTTTCACGAACCTGTCGTACGCCTGTTTCCACGCGTCGCTGTCTTCGGGCCGGTATTCCCTGATCGGGAAAGCCTGCTTTATGATCGGCAGTGCCTCTTCCATCGAGTTGATAATGCCCAGCCCCCTTGCCTGGACCATCAGGTTGCCCGCTGCGGTTGCTTCTTCGGGTCCGGCCACGACCGGCAGACCCACGGCGCTGGCCGTTAACCGGTTGAGGAGATCGTTCTTGCTCCCCCCGCCCACTATGTTGACCGCCGTGGTTTTCGAATCGGAAACCGAGCATATCCGTTCGTTTACGACCCGGTACTTCAACGCGAGGCTTTCGTAAACAAGCCGCAGGAAAGCGCCCCTGTCCGAAGGAACGGGCTGAGCCGTTCTGCCGCAAAAGTCCGCGATGGCCTTCTGCATATCGTCCGGGTTGTAGAAGGACGCGTCATCGGGGTCCACCAGGGAACCGAACGGCGGGGCCGAGGAAGCCAGCCGGGTTATCTCTTCCCAGCTCATTTCTCTGCCGTCTTCCCTGGCCCAGTTTCTCCTGAGTTCCTGCACAAGCCACGTCCCCATGCAGTTCAGGAGACACCGTGTGTTTCCTATGCCGCCTTCGTTGCTCACGTTGGCGTCCATGGCCTCCTCCGAAGTTATCGGTTCCGGCACCAGCTTTCCGACCAGGGACCACGTGCCCGAACTTATGATCAACGCCTCCGAGGCGTTTTGAATCGGAGCGGCCGCGAACGCGCTGGCGGTATCGTGGGCGCCCACCGCCATGAGATCCGCCTGATTGATGCCCGTTGATTCGGCAAGCTGTTTATGAAGTTTTCCTATCACCGTGCCCGGTTCGACGATTTCCGGCATCACCTCCGGCGGAATTTCCAGCTTCCGAAGTATCTCTTCACTCCATTCCTTTTTCCTGGCGTCCATCAACTGGGTTACGCTGGCCCAGGAGGAATCGACTTTTTTCGCGCCGCCCAGGTAGTAATAAAAAACCGTGGGAATCGGCAGAAACGAACTGCCGGGCCTGATGAGATCGCGCCGATTCCGGACGAACCACCGGAGTTGATTGCTCACGTTGAAAGGCTGAAAATGAATGCCGGTGATTTCGTACACTCTGCGGGGATCGATCCTGGACTTCACCTCGTCGATCATGTTGTCGAGGCGGTGATCGCGGTAACAGTATATCTTGCCGAGCATTTCTCCGTCGGGGTTGACGAAATGCCCGTCCGCCCCCCATGTGTCTATTCCGATGGTGTCCAGGTGGTCGGAAAACTCGCGCCTGTAGGTCTGAAGCCCTTTGACAATATTGTCATACAGGAGCACGTCGTCCCAGTGGTCCCTCTGCGTAACTCTGCCTTCGCCGTCGGGAATAAAAAACGTTACTCCTTCATGCTCGAAGCGATGAACTTCCCGCATGCTGAAGGAATCTCCTTCAAAAATACCGGCAAAGCATTTTCCGCCCGAAGCCCCCAGGTCCACCGCGAAAAGTTTCTTTCCGCTCATTTCTGTTCGCCTCCTTCCATCATCCGCACCCTGTGTTTCGGCGCTTCCAGTTTCATAAGTTCTTCCACCTGCTTCTCGTTCAGAAACCGCGGCTTTCCAACGGCGCAGGCCGCAACGAGGGACTTTGCCGCGTCTTCCACCACCAGGCACCTGTAGTAGGCCTGTTTCATGGTAACGCCCAGGGCCGCGACACCGTGATTCACCATCAGTATCGTGTCCGCCTGCTTCGCTTTTTCAGCCATGGCTTCGGCAAGTTCAGAAGTAGTCGGCGTAATGTAGGGTATCGTCTTCACGCGGCCCAGGTCGCATACGAATTCCGCGAACATGGGTTTGAGTTCGCGGCCTGAACTTATAACACCGCAGGCCCACGGCGAATGGATGTGAAACAGCGCCACGACGTCCGGCCTCGCCCTGTAAACCGCCAGGTGCATGTTCACCTCGGAGGTAGGCCTGTTCTTCCCCTCGCGCTGTTCGCCCGTGGCCGTTACCATTCCGCACAGATCTTCCGGCGCCATATCGTCCACGGCTATGCCGCTGGGCTTCATCCACACAAGGTCGCCGTCCCGCGCGCTGATGTTGCCGCCCGCGCCGGCCACCAACCCGGCCCCGGCGATCTTCACGCCGTACTCGACAAGTTCCCGCCTCACGTCACTCATATCGATACTCTTGTTCCCTCCAGCCCCGGGATTTTTTGACAGGATTTCCAGGATCTACAGGATCAAAGAGGTTATGACACAGCGTCAATTATCCTGTTGATCCGCCGCGGCGGATTGATCCTGTCAAAAAGAAATTCTCTCCTCCTATAGCATAATCCGGTTCTGTCAAGAATTCAGCCCCAGTCGTGGGCTAATCAACGTTTCATCAACTACTTGTGGCGAACTGGTTGTTTTCCCCTGGGATTTAGGCGCTAGGCGCTACGTTGCTCTGTCCACACCTCATATCCCCGCGAATCTCGTTTTCATACTTTTTATAGAACTTTTGACAATACCCATAATCCGTTAACCGCGCCTGCTCAGCACGTCCTTTTCGTACCGCCTAACCTCGTCCATCCACTCCATTCCCGCCGTTACGTCGTGCTTCAGGCAATAGTAATTCCAGACCGACTCAAAGGGTAATGTTCCGCATTCTTCCAGCAAGGCGAGCCGTGAAGTAAAATCGCCCTTTTCTTCGTACTCTTTCAGTTTAGCCGCAGGCTCCAGGAACGCCGCCAGCAGTGCTTTCACGACGTTGCGCATGCCGATAACCCATGCGGCAATACGGTTTATGCTGGCGTCGAAGTAATCCAGTCCTATATGAACCCGTTCCGGGAAACCGCCCCTCACTATTTCACCTGCGATGCTTCTCAGGTCGTCGGAAAATGTCACCACGTGGTCGCTGTCCCACCGTACCCCGCGGCTTATGTGCAGAAGTAGCTCGTCCAGGAAGCAGAGCACCGCAGATATCTTGTCGGTTATCGTTTCGGTCGGGTGAAAATGTCCCGTGTCCAGGCACAGGAGTTTTTTATTTCTGATTGCGTAGCCAAGATAGAATTCGTGAGAACCGACGACGTAACTCTCCGATCCTATTCCGAAAAGCTTGCTTTCCATGGAATCCAGGTTGTGTTCCGGGTCAAGTTCCTCCGAAAAAATCTCGTCGAGAGATTCCTCCAGCAGTACACGCGGCGTTTTCCTGTCGGCCGGAGTGTCCTTGTACCCGTCCGGAATCCAGATATTCGTCACGCACGGCGTTCCCAGCTCCCGGCCCATTGCCGCGCCTATCTTCCTGCAGGCCCTGCAGTGGTCGATCCAGAAACGCCTCGTGCCCTCGTCCCGGGAAGCCAGTGTAAAACCGGAATCCGCTTTCGGATGCGCGAAACATGTGGGATTGAAATCCATTCCGATTCCCCGTTCCTTCGCCCAGCCGATCCAGTTCCGGAAATGTTCGGGGCCAAGCCTGTCCCTGTCCGTTTTGCCTTTGCCGGTTTCCGCGTAGATCGAGTGAAGGTTCAGGCGGTGCTTCCCGGGTATCAGCCGGCAGGCGGTTTCAAGGTCCGCGCGAAGCTCGCCGGCGTTGCGCGCTTTGCCCGGGTAATTGCCCGTAACGGCCAGGCCCCCGTCTGAAAGCTCGCCGGCCCCTTCGAATCCCGTCACGTCGTCGCCCTGCCAGCAGTGCATGGACACCGGCAGTTTTTCGGTGAGCTCCACGGCTTTCGCCGCGTCCACGCCGTACCCGGCGTAGATATCCTCGGCAATGCCGTAAGCCTTTTCGATTTGCGCGCTGTTCATGTGCCTCCCCCGTCTACGCAGACAAACATATATACTCCTCAGCGCTCCGGCAGGCAACCCCCTTGCCGCTTCGTGCCACGCGCCAGTGCCCTCCTCAGTCTTTCAAAGGGCGGCATCTGCAACAGGATCAGCGTATGCCTGATGTTGTCAGGATCGGCTTTCCTGTATTTTCGTGCAATTCTGTTCGTCTCCCCGGCAATGTACCTGGCGCGATCAATTCTCATCTGGCTGTACTTGTCGCACGGCAAATTGGTGCCTGGGGTGGGACTTGAACCCACACGAGGTCTCCCTCAAGGGATTTTAAGTCCCTTGCGTCTGCCGATTCCGCCACCCAGGCCTGCCGGCGAATCCATCCTTCCCTTTTAGGGCTACGCTACCACCCGGGCAGGAATTGAGCAAGTCAAGCTTTGCGCAGGACGTCGTCTTCTTGCCGCCGCGCCCGGTGCAATGCTATGTTTTCCGCGCGGGAGGAAAGCGGGAGGAAAAGAGAATCGGCGAGAAGCACCAGGCTGTTGGATGCCTGGAAGAGAGTATTCCGGTCGCAACTGCCTGAAAGACACTGTATTGCCCCCGAAAAGCTACTGCCCGCGCTCGTTCGGCGTTTTCGGGTCGCGGGGGTCGAACCACTGTTCCCAGGTCGGCGCGAGGTATCCCGGTACTCCTTTGAGGTCAACCGTCAGGTTGATGCCCTGGTACCTGTATTCCGGCCCCTCGTCGGCGACAATGCGGGTGGCCCCGCCCACTTCGGTGCGCAGGTACCACATTTTGCCGGCCAGACCCTGCGGTATTTCGACTGTTCTTTCCGCTTCCCTGCCGTAGATAATGTCCACGACCCTGTCCGGGGAACATATTTCGATGTAAGGGACATCTTCTTCGTACTGAGCCGCGGTACGCACCGAAAAGGAGGTCGTTTCCTCCGGCACGTAGAAATACCAGTGCCGCGCCGTCGCGACAGAAAAACGGAACCGCTTCCAGTCCTCGTCAATGTCTTCTCCGATCAGAACCAGAGGAGTGGCCGGATAAGTAAAGGCGAGCCATCTTTCCGGATCGCCGGAAATCTCCACCGTGGCGACTCCCTTGCCGGTTTTTATTATTTCTTCGGGATATCCGTGCTTCCCGTGTACGTGAATGAGCTCCACGGTCTTTTCGAAGACCGTTTTACCCCCGGGACCCGTTACGGCGACATTCGCCGGATCGGGACCCTTCCGTCCGTGACGGGGCAGGTAAGTTCCCACGCGAAGCTTGAGCTCTCTTCCCTCCGGGTTCCACAGGGCGAATTGCGCGTTGCCGATTATCTCCTGGCCGTCGGGATCGCCGAGGGACGGACACGGTGAGAAGTGGTGCAGGTGCGGCCACTTCTCCTTGAGAATTTCCTCATCCCGCGCGGCCTGGATAAACGGTGTTTCGTCATACGGATCTATCGTGGGCGACCTGCCGGTTTCGGGGTCAAACCACTCCTCCGGCGACCTCGCAAGATAGGGAGGAACGCCTTCAAGGCTGAAGTTGATGTTGGAATACTCGTGTGAGTCCGCCAGACGCACCCCGACGCTCCAGAATCGTCCGGCCGCGCCCGGTTCGACTTCCACCTTAACCTTCATATCGCCGCGGTAACCGTTACCGGTGTCGTGCGGGGGCTGTCCCCAGAGAGCGCGTATTCTCTGGCCCCGGGGAGTAAATATGAAATAGCCCCAGTCCTCGCGCTGGGACATGCACCTGTCCGCGCGCATTGCCCGGCAGGTGAATTCAGTGGTCCCTTTCGGGACCCAGAACCACCACCGCCTGGGGACCGTTGCCTGGAATACGAGATGCCCCCGTTTCTCCCAGTATCTGCGTTTGCGCTTTTTGCCGGTCTCCGGGTCGGTCACCCTGTCGTCGACGTCCATCAGGTGCTGGCCGGGCACGCCCGTCCACGCCACGGATTCATCCAGCGTGGACCACACCCAGATATTGTCTCGGGTGTTCAGCCGGTAGACGCCCTTCCGGGCCTTGTCGACGTCGAACGAGACGGTCGCGCCATGCGTTTTCTTTTCGCCTTCGAAGACGACCTTGCCGTCCGGGCCGGCCAGCCGGAATGTTATGCTGTCTTTCCGCCAGTCGTTGTAGCCCCACTGCATGACGCGGATCCTGATCGTGAAAGCTTTGCCGTCCGGGTTATTAAGGTAGAACGTGGGCGTATAGCTGAGGAAATGTCCCCAACCGCCCAGCCGGGTTTCCCCCCGCGCCTGAACGGCCAGAGAAACCGACAGGATCAGGCCCGCGATCAGGATACCCGGAAGAGTTCTGCCCGGACTATGCGTTAAACGTTTCACGGTCCCCCCTTTTTCAGTGATCAATTTCATACAGTTCTACCGTATTCCGCCATGAGCGTACAGTACTATTGCAGTTGCGGGGCTGTGCGGGAGCAACCACGGATTGCACGGATGTTCGCCGAAGGTCGGAATGAAGGACAGAGGACGGATGACGGACGACAGAGGCAGAGGCAGAGGCAGAGATTAAGATTACGATTAAGATTAAGATTCGGGGAGATAAAGATTAAGATTAAGATTGAGATTAAGATAAAAGGGAAGGAACACCTGGTCCCCACTTGCATTTCGGAGCACGATAGCGGACGATCCCGTGACCACGTTGTCACGTGGAACGGGACTCACGTGGCGATAGCGGTTTACGATTCGGCGGCTCCTACTCGTTGGCCGCTCTCGTCAACCGATCAAATCAAAGAGTGCGTCACACATTTCGCTTCCGAAGGATTCGCAAATCGGATCGCAAGCTTGCCGCTTCTGCAAGGCCCCACCCTCCGAGCGTGTATACATATACCCGAGGAGGGCGGAAACGAAGCAGAAGCGGTGAGATCGCGGTTCGATTTGCGAACGAAATGCGTGACGCGGGGCTACAGGGCACAAGCACAACCCAGACAACCCGCCCCGCCCCCGGACCCCGCACCCCGCCTGCCCCTTTGACATGGGCCCTGAAAAATGGCAAGGTAAAAAGTCTTAAAGGAGGCCACGCCCATGAAACACATCTCCGCCATGTTACTGCCCGCCCTCATCGCCCTTGCCTTCTGTTTCCCCTCGCCCTCCCCCGGCGCCGGAGGATCGTCAATCGACCCGGACATTCTCGACCAGGCCGTACAGGCTTCTCTCAACGCCGCCGCCGGCTACCTGCTTTCCGAAATCGAAACCACAAACGGCTGGACTTTCGCCATAACCCCTCCTGAAGTGCCGCACGGCAGAAAGGCGACCGGCCTGGCAACCAACTACTACACGAGAAAGACCATCGAAGTACCCGTCTGGGAAAAGAAAACGATCTATTACGAAGTCTACGAAGTAATGAAGCGGATACCTTCGGGCTCGCCCGGCGAACCGCCGAAAGTCGTAAAGATAAAGAAACAACGCAGAATCAAGACGCCCGCCGAAGCGCGTGACCCCAGGTACGTGAAAGAGCGCACAGTACACGACCGCACAAAGCAGGTGGGAACGAAAAAAGTAACCAGGCTTGTCCGCGATCCCAAGGGCACAATCAAGAAAGTCCACAAAAGGCATAAGCGGGAATATGCCGACTTCTGGCCAGAGGGATTCCTGGGCCAGAACGCCATGGTCCTGCTGACACTGCTCAAATGCGGCATCCCCGAGGACGACGAAAGGCTCGGGGAATTCATAAGGTCCCTCGAAAGCGCCGTTATCGGCTACCCTCCTCCGGATACAACATGGGACCTGGCGTGGCTGGCCGCGGCGTTCTCCAACCTCCAGTCCCCCGAATACGACAGGACCCGACGCCGCCTTCTGAGCAAGCTTATTGACGGACAGATTCTGAGAGGCAGGGGGCGCGGCCTGTGGGGCCCTGTCAGCATAAACAACGAAATGCTCGCGAAGGTAATGGAATACAATCGCGAGATCATGAGTAAGGCCGAGGGCGTGGGCGAAAAAATGGAACAGGAACTTCAGAACGCCCTTGAACATATAGCCGATGTGGCCAGGAACACCGCCCAGCAGGGACTCCGGTACAGCGATCTCAACCAGCATTACCTGCTGGGACTGAACGACTACATGGCGGAAGCCTCGGATGTGTTCGTCGAGGGTCTTCCTTACTATTTCTACGTGGAATCGTTCGCGGACCTGCAGAGCACGGCAACGGCGCTTTACGCGCTGAACGAAGCTGCCGTACACGACAAACTCCCCGCTGAAACCATTCGTCCCGAAGAAAGCAGAAGGTCGCGCAGGTCGTGGCCGCCGGCCGAAAAAACCGACGCGGTCCTCGCCAGGTGCGCCTCCGCCATAACCACCCTCCCCTCCACCGGAGGCAGTTGGACCGAGGCGAACATTCAGCAGGAATGCCACGATTACAGAAAACTCGATCTCGGCCTGGTTCCCGATTTCAAGGCGATCGATCTTCCCAATCCCGCGGGAGCGGCAGGCACCGCCCGGGCCTGCGCCGCCCTGCTTCGCCTGTGCAGGGCCGTTGGAATCAAAAAAATGAGTTACCGCTACGGGAAAGACATTGCCGCCGCCCGCCAGGCGCTTCGCGCCATGGAGGAAAAGCATATTGCCGGAGAGCTTGATCTCAAGCCGCCGCCGTTCTGCCATTTTCTTCCCGGCGAAATGTTTTTCCAGTGGTCCGAGTCGTTTCTCGGCCCGGACGGCTTTGAGGAACGCGACCGGTCGCACTGGCAGAAGGCGGCCGTCGCGCTACTGCAGACACAGCAGGAAGACGGGTACTGGGGAGAGAGCAACAGGTGGCTGACCGTAAAGACAACGAGCAACTGGCGCCAGATGGAGATCCGCGAACGGGAACGCATCACAGAACTCGAAGAAAAAATGTCCAAAAAGAGAGGCAAGGAAATAGACCTGCTTCCAGAAACGAGCGAAGAATTCTTCGATGAATGGCTCAAACTCGCAACCCGAATAACCAGGAGGAAAAGACAGATACACACCAAATGGCGCTGGCCCGGCAGGTCGGAGCCACTGCTGGTGACCAACGACGTGGCTTCAACCTGTTATTCCATACTCTGCCTGCTCGAAGGCTATCCGCCGCCGCCGGTGGCCTACATAGCCGAAAACTCAAAATCCCAAATGCCGGATTTTGCCGGGGCCGTGCTCGCCGCTCTGGACAAACGCGACAACGTCAAACCGAGAGTGCGCCGCATAGAAAAAACCAACCTCGAACCCGTTCACGGCAGTCCCGTGATCTTCGTGTCGACCCCGGAGGAACTGGGCGGAACCGATATACTCAAAGCTCTCTCCGCCCCCCTCAGCAGAAAGGGCGCTATTGTCATGTGCGGCAGGGCCGCTTCCAATACCCGGGGGGTGGAAGCCGCGCGGGCGCTGGCAGGCGCGGGAAAGGCCGCGGTCCTTCCTGAAGCAACGCCGTGGCTGGATGATTTCCAGGGCAAGCTCCCGGAACTGGAAGCCTGCCTGCGGCCGGACGGTTCGCTGGGCGTACTCTTACTGCCCTGGTCCGCGGGCCGGACGTCCGGACGCGGGCTCAAGCCGGGCGACGCACTGCAGACGGCATACCTGCTGACGCGGCATTGGATCGAAAAGGTGAAGAATTCAAGCGATTATTTCATCGAGCCGGACTCAATGCCCGGAGCGATGGCGATCCTGGACGACGCGCTCGACCGCCTGCTTGAAAGGGAAGTCGCCGAACCCCTGCCTCCCGTTAAAGAACCCGCAAAACCGGGCGAAGAAGAAGGACGCAGGGAAGACGAAGTCTGGCGGTGAGGGGGACGCGGAACTAGTGGCTTTCGCCCGCGACACAAGGTCGCGGGGCTCTGGTACTATAATTACAACCGCTTCGTCACAGGTACTCACGCAGGCGGGCCGTAACCGAACCCGGCAGGCTTGTCCAGTCGGGTATTTCGTAGCGGTTGCCGTCGACGTCCCGTATTATCAGCCTGGCGCCGCCGACTTTGCGCACGTTCTGGCGCACGTTGCGGATCTGAAAGGTTCTCTGGCCCCGGTTCGTTTGCGCCTCCACGTTCACCACTCCCAGTTCTTCGCTTATACTGCCGATGTCGGTGATCTTCGGCATGAAGTAATGCTTTTCGGTTTCCGAACCCACGATGCGGCGTGAAGGAGCGGGAAGTTTGCCGACGTTGTCCAGCACGCCTATTTCGTTCCCTTCCCCGTCCCTCAACACTATCCACCGGTAATGGTGCGTAACGGGAAATGCAGGCGCCATGTCGGCAACGGTTACGCTTTCGCCGTCCCGGCGAAGCACAATATCGCCTTCCCCGGTTTTCTCGAACCGGACTTTCGTCCCGTCGATTAACGCGAGTTCGTCGGCCGGAGACTCCTTTTGCGTCATGACACAGCTCTCTTTTTCTCTGGTAAATCTGTTGTATTAACGTACTGCGCGAAATCGGCCTGAATGTTGCATAATTTCGCGTAAATCCCGTCTTTCGCCAGCAGTTCCTCATGCGTGCCGTCTTCCACGATTTCGCCCTTTTCCAGGACCAGCAGGCGGTCGGCGTGGCGCAGGGTGGACAGCCGGTGGGCTATGGCTATTGTTGTGCGCCCCTTTACAAGGCGGTCCATGGCTTCCTGGATTGATACTTCCGTGGCCGTGTCCACAGAAGAGGTCGCCTCGTCGAATATCAGGATAACCGGGTCCTTTAGAATCGCCCGGGCAATCGCTATACGCTGTTTCTCGCCTCCCGAAAGCCCGATTCCGCGCTCGCCCACTTCCGTGTCGTACCCGTCCGGCAGGTTCATGATAAATCCATGGGCGTTGGCCGCTTTTGCCGCGCGCATGATTTCCAGCGGCGCAGCGTCCGGTTTCCCGTAGGAAATGTTGTCGCGGATCGTCCCGGCGAACAGAAACGTCTCCTGCAGGACCAGCCCGATATTGTTCCTGAGCCATTGAAGCTTTATGTCGCGCAGGTCGCGCCCGTCCAGCGTGATTTTGCCCCTTGTCGGATCGTAAAAACGGCAGATGAGCGATATCAGCGTGCTCTTCCCGCAACCGGTTTCTCCAACCAGCCCTATCATCCGGCCCGATTTTATTTCCAGGTTGATACCCTTGAGCACGCGACTGCTGTCCTCGTAATTGAACCATACGTCCTCCAGCTTGATCCTGCCTTCACACGTTTCCGGCGCCACCGCGTCGGTGTGGTCCCTCACGTCCGTGGGCATGTCTATAATGCTGAACACCCGTTCGGCCGCCGTCGCGCTCTGCTGGAACGTCTCCGCAAGATCCAGTAGAACCTGGATAGGGTTGTAGAGCTGGTTCATGTAAGAAAGAAACAGGACAAGCATGCCGAGCTGTACCGTGCCGCCGATCACGTTACGCCCCCCGATAAGCCAGACGGCGATCGTGCCCACGGCCATCATGAGAAGTACCGAAGGCTTGAAACGCGCTCTCTCGCCCACAGCCTGCATCTGCGCGTCGTAGTGTTCCTGGCTCCGCTCGCGGAAAAGTTCCGTCTCGCGTTCTTCCTGAGCGAATGATTTTACCACGCGCATCCCGGAAACCGTTTCCGACACCGTGGCCGAAAGCGTGGCGTACCTGCGCCTCACCATGCGGTATATGGAGTTAAAACGTTTTGAGAACATCCTGGCCAGCGCGACCACAACCGGCACGGGCGCCAGCGCCACAATGGCCAGCTTCGGGTTGGCGATAAGCATTATCACCGGTATTGCCGCCACCATCAGCCCGTGCAGTACGATGCGCTGTACCCCGTTTACCACGAACTGGTTGATAGTCTGCGTGTCGCTCAGCACCCTGGCCATTATGCGCCCGGTGTGCTCCCTGTCGTAGTAACTTATACTCAGGCGCTGAAGAGCGCGGAACAGTTTCCGGCGCAGGGACAGGACCACGCGCGCCGTCAGGATGCCCATGTACTTTATCCGGTAGTACTGCACCACAAACCGTACCCCCATCAGGATAATAAACGCTCCCACGAGCAGGTACAGGCGGTTGTAGCGCACACTCGCGGACAGTCCCTCAACCGCCATTACCTTGTCGATCAGCAGACGCACGAGGAACGGCGGCACAAGCTGAATACCCACCACCACTACACCCAGTATCGTGCCCACTATGAAAACCTTCTTCTGCTCGAACAGGAGCCGGAAAAGGCGCATGATGAAGTCCTTCTTGCCCGCGCACTTCGGGCACGCGTCGGTAGGACTGTGCAGAGGATGGCCGCACCTGGGGCACCTGTAGGTGCGCTTTTCATTCTGGGATACCGCGACCTGCTTGGCCTCATCGTCGTGCACGGTAAGCACTTCTTCGGTGGCGCGAGCCTGCCTGTTAATCATCTCCGCCGCTTCCTGAAACCCGTCGGCCACGGTCTTGGAATACCGCGCAATGTCGATGCGCTCTCCGTGCTTCGTGCGCACCTCGAGAATTCCGTTGCCCACAAGCTCGCGGCAGAGCGCCGAGACAACGCAGTTCATGGGGACTTCATTCACCAGGTCGGTAGCTTCCAGTACCATGAGGCGCCGCGCTGTGAGAACGACCGCGGAAGTGCCGTAAGTGCCGCGGTAAAGCATGTCCGATTTCTGGACAAGAAGGACGGTTTCGTCCGGAGCGAGAAGCTCTCTCAGGACTATTCTGTCATGCTCGGGAAGCGAGTCCAGGGCGTAAAGAGGACGCATTAGCGGAGGCTCCTCGTCTTCCGCTTTCTCCGGGGATCTCTTCTTTTCTTCTCCGGCCATTCGAACTCACCGTCATCCTTTTTCGCCCTTATTCGCCGGCTTGTCAACAGTCACAACGCATTTTTTTGCCGTTTATCCCACAGACCCTTGTTTATCGACCCTCCAAACCGCGCGGACCAATAGATTTGCCTGAGGGGCCGGAAATACGCTATTATATGTGAAATGAAAAAATATACCGACAACTACAGCGCCAAAATGGAAATATGGGCACGTGAATCCCGGGTATACCCTGTTCCGAAGCTGGCGAACCTTCCTCCGTTCGCGTCAAGGAAATTCAATTCCTGCGAAGAAATGAATGCCTGGAAAAAACAACTGCTCAAGGAACTCGTTCTCAACGAAGGTGCGCGATGGACGAATTGATCAAACTGTTTAACGCCAATAACGTGCGATATCTGCTGATCGGCGGACAGGCCGTCAGACTCCAAGGCCTGCCCAGATTTTCCATGGACTGGGATTTCTACGTTCCGGGCCGTGATATCGAGAACGTCGATCGAATCAACAGACTTCTGGCAGAACATCTTGATGTCCCGCTGGTTCCTCTCGGCGACAGGGTCAGAATTTCGTCCAGACTTACCAGACGCGATGGGGAGTGGTCCAGTTTCACCTCGGGGCGGCGGGTGTCGACAGCTTTGACACCGCGGAAAAGCGCGCCGCACAGAGGATTGCGCCGGAAAACTGAAAATAGAATTTGCCGGATACCCCAAAAATAGAATAAAATTTAAAACTATTGCAAGAAGGGTGAAGTCTGCCCTGATTCAGCATTCCCGCGTTATAACAGGAAAAGCGCGGAAATCTGAGTAGTATGCGGCAGGGGCGGGCGTGGAAGCCCTTGTTTGCGGCAATGGTCCGGGGTGCGCACAGGGGAGGCGATTATGGCACTGAGCGAACATGAGAGACAGGCTCTGAGCAGGTTCAAGAGTATGCTGCGCGAAGCCCTGTCTGATGAGGAGCCTGAGGCGCGGCTGTTCGGCTCCAAGGCGCGCGGAGACGACGGGGCGGATTCCGACCTTGATGTTCTTGTGACTGTCTCCGGCGACGACTGGCATATCTGCGACAAAGTTTATGATATTACGACCGATCTTCTGCTTGAGACAGGGATTTGTATCTCCGCTAAAACGGTCAGCAGAAACAAGTTCGAAGAAATGTGTCGAGGCGGATCTTCATTTGCAAATAACGTAGTCAGAGACGGTGTGCCGATATGACGACGGAGTATCCAGGCCGCGTCGATAAGGAGACAGCTCGCGCCGCAAAGGCGCTTCGGGCGGCGACAACACTTCTGGAAGCTGAGCTGTTCGAGGACGCCGTGTCGCGGGCATATTACGCAGTTCTTCATTCAGCCAAAGCTGCTCTGGCAGTCAGAGATATCTCCGCGGATACACACAAGGCTGTAAGAAGACTGTTCGGCCTGCATGTCGTCGAGGCAGGACTCGTTGAGACTGAGTTTGCAAAGATACTTGCCGCCGAGCAGGAGGATAGAGAGCTTGGCGATTACGAAATTGATGTTGAAATAGGCAAAGAGCGGGCGACCCGCAGGGTTCAAGATGCCGAGAAGTTTGTGCAGCGGATTAAAAAGTATCTTAATTCAATGACACACGAGCAAGAGCCGAATGCTGACAATGGCTGAGCGGTCCGGACGCCGGTATAAGTGTGCGTTGTCCCCGCTCTGGCGGTTTCTGATTTCCGGGAACCTTCCTCATGTCCGGTTGGCACAACCGGACGTACTTTGTCCTCAGTAAAGCGGGTTGTTCCCAACCGGCTTACCCCTGCCTCATGCTTCCGGTATGTGCATATCTCTGCAACTTATACAGATAAAAGCGTACCCACTATTCCCGCGCAGTCATCCAAAAACACGGGCAGGTAGGCTTCCGCGATGTAACTTTCGTCATCATGTATGTCGAATTCTATACCGCTGGCACGAAGATCATCCCGCGCCTTCCGCATAGCCGAACGCATTTTCGAAGAGACTATGTAGTCATCAGCCCTTTTTCCATCGATTGTCTCTCCTGCCCGCCAGATTGCAGTCAGGCCCCGCACCAGCGCCCGCCAGTTTACCCACTGCACCGCCGACGTTCCCTGAATACGCGTCAATGAAGACCACCGTTTCCGGTCAAGCCGGTAACTCTTTGCGCGGCCCACTGCCCGGACGGAAATGAACCCGCCTTTCGCCAGTCCCGCCAGCACCTCCCCGACACGCATATGGTTGTAGCCCAGCGCTTCGGCAATGCCTCGGGCATGTCCGCTCTGTGTGCACAGCAAATGAGCTATTACGTCCGCCCGGATACCGATACCGAAGAGAGCCCGGGTCCTGAATACGATGTTCGCGGCTTCATTCAGGTTTATGTGTTGTGCCCTTGTGCTTATCCGCACTTTTCCGCGCAGTAATCCATAGGCCTTGAAACACTTGTCTGCCTGCCCCCTGCCCGGTATCGTACCGGCAGGCACAGTCTGAAACAGGGACTCTTCCGGGCTGTACGCCTCCCCCAGGCTGCGGCGCGCAATGCCCCGCCATTTCAACGAGCTGTCCCGCTCGCACATCCAGGCCGCCATCGCGCCGGCAACGGCACGATCCCCGGTCCCGTCATGTTTCATCACTGCGGAAAGCCGGCCGGTATTGATCCAATCACCGTTCACGGCCAGCCAGCCGAGAACCTCGTCGAACAACCTTGCATCATGCCGCCCCGCTTCAGTTGTAAAAGCCAGCAGGACCTCGGGGTCGACTATCCAGGTATTCCCCGGCTTTGAACTGCCGGGCACCCCTGCGCGGCACCATTCATGCCATGCGAAGTCGAGAACTCCCTGCTTGAAATCATTCCGGAATTTCGTAACTGATGTTGTCATATCCCAAAGCCTCTACAATACGCCTTACCCGTCCCCGAAACCACGAAGACGTTTCCCGGTTCAGCAACCATTTCACCGCAGACCGTATCTCCTTCCTCGTGGGCCTGATCCGCTCAGCAAGATCCTCCAAATGGTGCGGCTGAGCTTTCGGATCAGCCGCCGCCAGAAGCTTGAGGTGAACCTGGTCCAGACGCCCGATGAAATACACCGTCAGGCATGGCCCATATTCGCGGCGTTGCCACCGCTCCGTCATTCCCTCCGGCGGCCCATAAGCCGCCAGGACTTCTTTCGGTCCCATATTCAGCCAGTCGTCTTCGAGTCCCAGGTCCCGCCCGACCCGCGCCGCCGTCCGGCGGACAATCTCCGGGAGATCCAGATCGAGCCGCAGGTTTACGCTGTCTCCCCTTTTTTCCGCAATGGCAAGTATGTCGACATCCCTCGTGGTTCGCCGCGCCATGTCAAGAGCGCTCAGCGCACTGCCGCCGCAGACAACCACAGCAACAGGATCGGCATATTCGTAAAGCAGGCTCGTACCCAATCGCTGTAAAGCACCGTCAATCTGGTCGGGGTTTTCGAAATTCATAATCTGGGGTATCCAGTTCATTGGCGTACCCCCTACATGTTGTGCTTCTCGCTCGGGATGACAACAACAGGCACATACCACATCTTGTATGAACGCCAGTCAAGTGGATACCCCAGAATTCATAACTCCACTCTAGTATACATCTTGTATGCTACAATGCAATACCATTCTTAAACAAACTCCGGGAACCTTCCTCATGTCCGGCCGGCACAACCGGACGTACTCTCCCTTCAGTAAAGCCGGTTGTTCCCAACCGGCTTACCCGCCCCGGCCGGACGCGGCCGCGTGAAGGGCCGGATTCGGCCGTCTGAAGGGGCAGATTTCAGCGGATTCCGCCGTTTTTACAGCCAAATGGCGCCTCTTACCGCCGAAAACGGGTTTTTTCTCCAGAACTACCCTGCCGGTACGTGAATTGCTCATGTTTTCGACAAATGCCGAACCCGGAAAAACTCAAAATACAATTTGCCGGATACCCCCGAAAAGGAGTAAGATTATAGAGTAATCATAGAAGGGGTGCAGTGTGCCCTGATTCAGCCTGCCCGCGCGAAAAAGACAAGCACGCGGAGCGGGTGGGTTGTATTTGGACACAGCGTTGTCCATGACGGACGGTAGACGACAGACGACGCAGTGGAAGAGGCGGAAGATTTGAGGCTGATGTGAACGCAAAGCGGACAGGTAAATTGAGCAAGCGGCGGAGGATGATCCTCTATGCGCTCGCCTGTGTGCTGTGTCTGCTTGCGGTGCCCGCGTTTGGGGGTATCACGTACGTGGGAGTCAGCACGGCCGATGGAAACAAGAGCGTGGCGGTGGCCGTTCCGGGCGGCGTTCAGGACGACGACGTAATGATTGCCCACATATCCAGCAAGGCCGACAAAGACATCACCGTCGTTCCCTCCGACTGGACCGAGATATTTGAATCGGCGGACGTCGACCAAGTTTCGTTCCACGCCTATTACAAGGTGGCTTCGGGTGAAAGCGGCAGTTACACCTGGGAAAGCGACGACAGCCTCGTTGGAATCATCGTGGCGTACCGGAACGTGAGCACGTCCGATCCGGTGGACGCGTGGGCCGTGGCCGACGGGAACGGCGGCACCGGCAATCCGGACCCGCCGCAGATAACCACTTCAATCGACGGCTGTATGATTCTGGCCATGGCCGCGAACGTTAAGAAAGATACAACATACACGGAGCCGTCGGGGTTCACCGAACGATACGACCGGGCGAGCAACCAGGATATCAACGGGACGGGGGCGGACAAACTGCAGTCCTCGGCCGGCGCCATTGATCCCGGCGTATTTGACTCCTCGATCGACGACAAGTGGGCCGCGGGCACGCTCGGACTGAAGCCGGCAGTTGCCGAGCCGGTGGTCACCAACGCGGCCGCCTCCGGCGTGGGGACCGCCACGGCGACACTCAACGGCGGCATGCAGGCCGGAGGGTCGACGGACGTATACATCTACTGGGGCACGAACGACGCCGGCGAGGTAAAAGCGAACTGGAACAGCAACGAGTACCTGGGTACGCTGGCGAACGGGCCTTTTTCCACAAACCTCACCGGCCTGATCGCGAACCGCACTTACTACTACCGCTGTTACGCAACGAACTCCGTCGGCGAAGACTGGGCAACAAATTCGCCCACTCCGGTCGTCTTCACCACCGCCATGGCGACAGTACAGTTCGCGCTGACCAATTCCGGCGGCGCGGAATCGGTTACCTCCACCAACCTCGCGATAACGCTTTCGGAGGCGTCCGGCGCGGACATGACCGTGCAGTATTCCGTCACGGGCGGCACGGCGGACGGCGGCGGAGTCGACTACACACTGCCGGCCGGCACGGCCACGATTACGGTGGGCAACGTATCGGGGACAATCGGGTTGAGCATTGTCGACGACGCCGTATACGAAGGCGACGAGACGATCATCGTTGCTCTTTCAAACGCGACGGGGGCCGTCCTGGGCTCTTACAGCAATCACACCTACACAATTCTGTGCGACGATCCCGAAATGGGCCTGCTGGGGACGAACGGTGCGGCTATCGCCGACAACGACACATCCCCCCAGGTCGCCGATGGGACGGATTACGGTGAAGTTGTTTACGGCGGAAGCCCGAAGGATCACACGTTTACCATAACGAACACCGGAGCGGCCAACCTGATTCTTACGGGTACGCCGACAGTGGTTTTCGGCGGAACGCATTCGGGCGATTTCAGCGTCGCGGGAAGCCTGACGACGAACATCGTTGCCGGCAGTAACGCGTTTCTTACGATCCGGTTCACTCCCGGCGCGGAGGGAGCGCGCACCGGCACGGTGAGCATCGCCAACAACGACGGCGCGGCCGACCCGTACAACTGGACTGTCAAGGGTACGGGTACGGCCGGGCCGGAGGCCGCCGCGCCGACTAATCTGACCCAGGCGACGGACGGATCGGGTCTGGTGCAGATGGAAACGGACATCGACCACGGAGACGACAACGACGTGGAATTCCGGGTTGAATACTCGGTGGACGGGGGAAGCACGTGGACAAACGCGTGGATTGATTCGATAGCGTCCGTTGATTACGGCGCGGCACCGGGCATAGACAACTCGGCGACATACCAGGTCGGGACCAATTCGGCCTATGTCAAGACCACGAACGGGGCGAACACGGTAACATTCAAGTGGGACACGCAGAACGCGGGGAACGGCGAGAGCACAATCACAACCGGGTATGTTTCCACCGTGCGGATCAGGCTCCGGCCGTACGACGGTTCATTCCCGGGCAGTTGGGTTACCAGCGCTTCGGACTTCACGGTGGACAACAAGGCTCCGGTCATATCCCAGGCGATCCATTTCGAAACGGCTCCGACAGCCGGCGACACATCCTTTGCTCTCGACGCGGCGTTCACCGAAGACAGCCCGTACACGAACGTCTACGGCTACAAGCTGAACGGCGCCGGAAGTTACACGTACGCCGGCGGGGACACCAACGCCGACCCGGCGGCCGTTACCTTCAACGTGACCCTCGACGGCGACGACTATTTCAACGCGATCATGTGCGTGCACACGGATGACTTCGGGAACGTGACAACGAGCGAAGACACCTCCAGCAATTACGTCTGCCCCCTGACCAATCCCGCGCCCGCCGTGGTTACACAGACGATGGACAGCATAGAGATAACCATCAACACGAACGCCTCGCAGACGGGTTCGGGCATTCTCTACGCCGTAAAGGAAGCCGGCGGTCAGTACGTGCAGGCCGACGGAACGCTGGGCGGGTCTGAGGTATGGCAGACCCTGGCCGCGTGGGGGACCAATATCGTCGTTACCAACCTGTCGGCCGGAACGACCTATACTTTCAGTACGTCCGCCGGCAATCCCAGCGACGCCGCACCGACCATAGCGGAGAATTCCGCCTCCGCGTACAGCGCCGCGGCCGCGGGGACCACCGACGGAGCAAACGTGCCCGACGCACCTTCGGGCACGGCCTGGCTGTGCAGTACCCAGCTGGTGGACGGCACCACGGATGTGAACGTCGGAACACCTGCTGACCTGGAACTGACATTCACCGCGGCAGACGGCGATTACTACGAGGCCGCAAGCTGGACTGCGTCCAATCTCACGGTCAAGGCCGACGGCGATTACCTGGTCCATGCCGCGTTGCCGATGGGCCCGGCGAGCGTTGAGCGATCCTGTGTTCAGTTACAGGTCTACACCAACGGCGTCGGCGTGCCCGGGGGCGTCGGGGAATCCTCGTATATCCGCGCCCTCGATGGACACGCCGAATCGTCCGATCACGTTTCCGTCCTGGTGCCGGGATTGAGCAGTAACGACACGATATCGGTCAGGGTCAAAGGCACCGCCGCCTCCGGGACGGTGGACATGGGTCAGGGCAGTCTGTTTGTGGAGTACATCGCAGGCTCGCGAAAAGTTTTCGCGGCCACGGCCGCGGACAACGCCGCGGGCAACATTAATAATGCTACGGCCAGCGGCCTGCAGTGGACAAGTTACCGCAAGGACGCAGGGGCGTTCACGCATACGGACGGGCAGACGGACATCACTCTCGCTGACGCCGGCGGGTACCTGGTGTACGTGAACATCCCTGTCTACAGCGCTGTGGCTCGTTCCGGCCCGAAAGTCATGGTGCGGCTTGACGGCGCCACGGTAAGCGGCGGAGTCGGACGGCAGGGCTACATTCGAGCCCTCAGCGGGCATAACGACGCGTCCGTACACTGGTTCGGGCTGATCCAGGCGGCGGCGGGCCAGGTCCTGACGCTGGAAACGCAAGCCGACGCCGCCGCGGGAACGGTTTCCGTACAGTCCGGGCTCGAAGCTTCGCTCTACGTGGAGCGGGTCAACACCAATTCGGGCTGGTACGCAGGCCGCGGAACAACCGTGGTCACCGGCGGGACGGACTGGAACGGCTCGGCCACGCCGCGGGACATTCAATGGTCCGCCGACGATGTTATCGACAGCATGCCCTTTGCGCACACTAACTCGAACGAAATCGTACTGAAGCGCGATGGCGATTACCTCGTTACGTACAACGACAGTCTGTACTCGGCCGCGGCCAGGCCAAACGTGAAGATTACCCTTGCCGCAGACGGTACGGCGCTAACCGGAGCCGAGGCCAAGAGCCACTACATAAGAGCGGCCGACGGGCACAACAACTCGTCCGCCTGTCTCCTGCATTTCCTGAACAACGTTTCTTCCGGGACCAGGCTCACACTGCGCGCGGCGCAGGAGGCGCAATCCGGCAGTGTGACCGCCGCCGAGGACGCGAAGCTGACCGTCCGCTGGTTCGATCCCGGCTATCCCATAATCGAAAACGAAGATCCCACCGGCATAACGACGTCCAGCGCGTGGCTGAACGGGAATCTGGCCCATACCGGCACGGCGCAGACGGCGGTCTATGTGTTCTGGGGCGATACAGACGGCACGACCAATAAGAGCAGTTGGGGCACCAATGTGCTGGTGGACGCCAATGCGAGTGAGGGCACGGTTCAATACCAGCCCACCGATCTGACGGCGGACACGACGTATTACTACAGGTACTACGCCAGCAACAGTTACGGCGTTTCATGGGCGGACGCGTCGAAAATATTCATCAGCGGCGAGATCACGGCCACAGCCACGGACAGTACCGCGGTGGAAGGAGGCGAGGATACCGGCACGATCCGAATTTCGCGTCCGGTTACCGCGACGAACGAGCCGCTGGCCGTTTACTACACGTGCAGTGGCACGGCGAGTAACGGTGTGGATTATCTTGAACTGAGCGGGTCGGTGACCATGGCGGCGGGCGAGTCCAACGCGTTTTTGACGATTTCGGCGATACTGGACCTGAATGCCGAGGGGAACGAGACGGCAACGATAACGTTGTCGAGCGGTCTGTACGCAATCGGCTCACCCAGCCAGGCGGATGTGACCATAAGCGACGTGCCTTACACGCAGATCGTCTGGGACAACGACGATGGTGACGAGCTCGCCAGTAATCCGAACAACTGGGATCCCGATGGTGTGCCGACCGACGCGGACCTCATTGTGCTGAACGGCACATGCACAGACAACATGACGTGGGATACGAACGCCACCAATGTCGTGGGCGGCTGGTTCCAGGATGCGGGATATACGGGCACGGTCACAATAGAAACTACCTGCGGCAACTACGGCGGCACGTTCACAAATCTTACTATCGACGGCGGCTGTACGATCAGCAACGGTGTCTGGACTCATCTGAACAACAACGACGATACTGCGGCACCGTGGCTGGAGCACAGTCGCCTGCGCCTGACAGTGAACGGCAACCTCGTTGTGGGCGCGAACGCCGGGATGAACGCCACGGGTCGAGGTTACCAGGGCGGACAGGGGCCCGGCGGCACCCTGGCATATACCACGTCAAGCAAGTATCGAACATCGGCTTCGCACGGCGGACTCGGTTCGTCACTTGCGCCTGTATACGGTTCGGTGACAAAGCCCGAGAATATCGGCAGTGGCGGCGAAGGCGGTAATAGCACCAGCGCGGACACAAGGGGCGGAGGAGCGATTTACCTCGATGTCGCGGGCAGAACTACCGTTGAGGCGGGAGCGGTGATACAAGCGGACGGTCTCATACACAACTACGGGGCGGGGTCCGGCGGCAGTGTGTACATCGAGACGGGCTCGATCGAAGGCGGAGGCATGGTCCGGGCAGACGGCGGCAGTTCGGAGTCTTTGGACTACACGTACGACGGCGGAGGGGGTCGCGTAGCTGTGGTGTTGACGGACACGGATGCCGACTTCTCGTTATTTACCGGCACAGCCAGGGCCTACAGTGGGAGCAACAGCGTTGGGAAAGAATGTGCCGCCGGCACAGTATATCTCCAGACAGGCGCGCAAACGGACGGAGAGGGAACGCTTATCGTCAAGAATAATGATTACACGGCAAGTGAGCCCTACACTACGCTCATGCCCGACGGATTCGATATCAGCGTCTGCAGTGAGGTCATCGTCAAGGAAAAGGGACGGCTGGCTATCGATGATGACAATCCTCTGACATGGGACAACCTTAACCTTACCGGTTCGGGGTACGATGCGTCTTACTTTACCGTCAGCGGGGATGCTCTGGTCACATATCCGGACACTGTCACAGTGCAGGATTACACTCTGATGGCGGACGGAATATCCAAGACGCTCACGAACGTAGTTGTGGCAACCAACGGCGTGATTTCGCACACGCAGGGGGACGGATACAAGATCAATATGACACTGGCCGGCGATCTTACCGTTGAAGCGGGCGGCAGTATCGACGTGCAGGATAAAGGCGGGACGGGCAATCCCGGAGACAGCATGGCGGACTATATCGGCGGATCTCACGGCGGTCTCGGTGCCGACAGCACAGGTTCGTACGATCCAAACCCCACGTACGGTTCGTGGCTGACGCCCACCAACCAGGGCAGTCACGGCAACACTGGCGGAGCACGTGGAGGCGGAGTGATTGTACTGGACGTTGCGGGAACGACTACCGTCGAGCCGGGCGGGACGATTTCGGCACACGGCGACAGCAGTCTTGATGGAGGCGATGGCTTGAACGGCGGCTCGGGCGGCAGCGTATGGCTTACGACGTCGAATCTGTTGGGGGCGGGTAATATCAATGCCGATGGTGCCAGCGCGGCTAATCCGCGTTGCGGCGGCGGCGGCGGGCGGATCGCCGTGTACCTGACCGGGGCCGGGGCTGCGTTCCATTCGTTTACAAACAGTGGCGGTGTGATCCAGGCGATCGGCGGCGACGGGTCGAGCTCTAAGGATGCCGCCGCCGGGACCGTCTACCTTGAGGAGGGCAATGACGGTTCGGGAGGCGGGACTGTCTACATCTACAACGCCGATCGTACTCCGCTGGACGGCCAGGTCACACATATGCCGGCATCTTACGCTGGAGGAAACCCCGAGTTCGAGGCGGATGACGACCTGACAAACGCTGTTCTGCACGTGAGAAGCAGTGGAAACGTCAACGTGACAGCGGAGTCGCATATAGGCGATCTCTTCCTCGACAGCGGCTGTAACCTGAAGCTGGATTACGACCTGTACGTCTACACGAACGAGCATGAACTCGATGGCGGGGTTGAGGGTCCGGGGCAGATCATCTGGCTCGCGGAGAACTGGGGGCCGGTGGCGCTGGCCACGAACATGTCGCTGACGCTGGACGCGGGCGGGGAGGCCACGATTACCGCAAATGACCTGGATGACGGGTCGTACGACAGGGATACGGGGCCGAGCAACCTGGTGATCAGCATAGATACAAACTACTTCACATCAGAAGACATAGGCCAGAACGCGGTTGTATTGACCGCCGATGACGGTGCGCTCACGCACAGCATTACTGTGACCGTGACGGTCGTTGGTTATGGATCGATGATCTGGACCGGCAACGGTGCGGACGAACTGGCGAGTAACTCCAACAACTGGAGCCTCTTGCGCGTCCCGACAAACACCGACTGCATCGTTATTGACGGAACCACGGGTGCGAACCCGGACAAGGACATGACCTGGGACCAGGGGTCGAACGGACTGCCGGACACGGTATCCATATGGCAGCAGACCGAGAATTACACCGGGACGGTGACGTTTGCCACCATGTACCCGGGGCAGGGCAGTTTTACAAACTTCACCGTTTCTTCGAACATGTTCATTCACGGCGGCACGGTTACGCACCAGGATTTGAACAACGACAGCAGTGCGCCGTGGGTCGAAACGCATCGGCTTGCTTTGACTGTGGGCGAGCTCCTGGAGATCGACGGAGACGGGTCGATAGACGTTACCGGGCTTGGTTTCAACAACGATTGCGGACCCGGCGCGTCTCTTGACAACTACGAAAGCGGGGGATATGGAGGGTATGGATATTCCGACGACGACGGCGAGGGCCAGGCGTACGGTGTGATAATCTCACCCACAAACTGCGGAAGCGGCGGCACATGGAGCCCGGGATACGGCGGCGGAGCCGTCAAGCTGACTGCCGGAACGCTGTCGGTTCTCGGCACGAACGTGTGCATAACCGCCAAGGGCGGGGACACAACAAGCGCGGGAAGCGGCGGAAGCATTTACATAACTGCCGGTTCACTGACGGGTACCGGTACGATCGCGGGAAGCGGCGGTGACGGCGACAGCTGGCGCGGCGGTTCGGGCGGCCGCATCGGAATATTCCTGACCAACAGTGCCGCGAGGATTTCGGATATCCAGGCGGACCTCCAGGCATGCTCCGGCGAGGGTGACCGGGGCCTGGGTGGCGCGGGAACGGTGTACCTTGAAGATCCTTCGCATGTAAGCGGGCAGGGTGAACTGGTCATCGACAACAACAACATGGAATCGAGTCTCAGCACTACGAAACACTGCCCACTGTGCCCGGACGCCAATGATTCGCATCACTTCGCAAAGCTGACGGTGCGCGACTACTCCGCCGACGGCGGACACGTTACACTCGTTAACGACATTACTGTGGATGACATCCTGATTGAGCAGGACGGCTACATCAGTCTTGTGACCAACGGCGACTATACGATCACGGTCAATACATACGAGCACCACCTGGACGACCCGACGCAGTCGGGACCCGGGTCGACCAATCTGGTGGACCAGTATTCCAATATTCTCTGGCTTGGACCCGTTGCGCCGGAGATCCAGAACCAGAGCGCAACAGGGGTTACGGCTTCAACGGCATGGCTGAATGCGTATCTGTCCGAGGAAGGCCAGGACACTGCGTATGTGTACGCATTCTGGGGTACCAGCGATGGCGGCACAATCAAAGGTGACTGGACGACGAACGAGTACCTGGGCGCCGAGACTGCCGGGGATGTTACGGAGAAAATCACGAATCTTACTGGTGGGGTCGAATACTTCTTCAGGTTCTACGCGTCGAACTCCCTCGCTGATGCCTGGGCAACGAACACGCTGACCTTTATCCCGGAAGGAGAAGTTACCATCCAGGCCACCGACCCGGTCGCCGAGGAAGGCGGCGACGGCGGAACATTTACGGTCTACCGACCGGCCACCGCAACCAGCGGCGCTCTCGTTGTGAACTTCACGATCAGTGGTACCGCCACGGAGACGAACGATTACACGCTCGATCAGTCCGGCGGGAGCGTTACCATACCCGCGGGCTGTGCCAGCGCGGCTATTAACGTAAGCCCTGTCGACGACATGGTAACGAACGAGCCGACCGAAACGGTGATTCTCACACTGGCAGAAGGCGGGTACGCAATCGGCTCGCCCAGCAACGCGACGGTCAGCATTCTTGAAAATGACTCGGGCGGCACTGATTTCGGCAGATATGCATGGCTGTACTCCACGGCCTGTGGGACAGGCGGTCAACCGATGACCTGGTCGACGAATACCATCAACACGGCAGTGTTCAGCGTGCCCGGTGGAGCCGATACGAACATTACGGTACTTGAGACAGGTGACTACTTCATCGCTCTGACCCTGCCTCTAACGGGCACAAGGCGTTTTTCAACAATTCGCGCCGAAGTCTACACAAACGGAATGCTCGCTGCGGGGGCGCACGGCGAGAGCTCGTGCCTGTACACTGAAACAAGCCACAAGGAATCGTCGGACCATTTTGGGGCACTTCTGCAATTGCAGTCGAACGATACTATCCAGGTCAGAACAGACCTGACCTCCAGTCATCTCTCCGGGGATAATCCGACAGTAGACGGTCGAGCCAGCCTGTACATTGAGAAGATCGGATCCTCCCGAACAGTCTTTGCGGCACACGGAACAGATAATGATGCAGGCGATATCAATTCAGACGGAGCCATGGTGTGGGATGCATCAATACGCCAGGACAGTGGATTTACATTTACGGGAGGTAACACGAATATAACACTGGATAGTGCCGGATACTACGTTGTGTACGTGAATATTCCGCTAAATAACAGCGGCGATACGGACTGGATTGCGCCTCGAATGAGCGTAAAGCTTGACGGAGCCGTTGTTCCGGGCGGATACGGTCAACAGGGCTTCATGAGGGGAGATATCGATGTTGATCACGACAATTCATCGACTCACTGGTCCGGAGTAGTCTGCGCGGACAATCCGAACCAGGAAATGACGATCGCTACACTGCCGGATGAGACAACGGGGGCGGCATCGGTCCAGTCGGGCAGAAAGGCTTCTATCTACATAGAAAAGCTTGATACACCGCGGGACATGTTCATCAGCCGAGGCTGGGACCTGACCGGCGGTACGAACTGGAATCCCTCCAGCCGTCAGACAGTAGAATGGGAGTACGACTATGTCGTTGATCCGGATACTTTCATCCACAGTACCAACTCCAACCCCCACCAGATCACCGTGAGAAAAGCCGGCAACTACCTGCTGACATACAACGATGCCCTTACATCCAAAGAAAATGGAGTGAACCCCAGCGTACAGGTTCTGGTGGATGGTACGGAAGTAACCGGCGCAGAATGCCGGAGTCACTATATCCATAACGGTTCCCTGGACCACGCGCATTCCTCGGGTTCGCTGGTGTTCATGCTGACCGATCTCAGCGTGGGTTCTGTGATTACCGTTACTACCGAGAAGGAGGCAAACGGCGGGCACACGGACGACGAAGATGACGCCATGATATTTATCGAATACAAACCATTCAGCATCACCCCGCTCACGGTGAACAACGCCAACGGCGCGACGGCGGTGACGGAGAGTTCCGCGACGCTGAACGGCCAGATGACGGGCGCGGACAATTACGCGTACGTGTATGTGTACTGGGGCGATAACGACGGCGGGACGAATTTCGGAAGCCTGACATGGGACCACGTCGAGGAATTCGGCTGGAGCGGAGGCGGCATGTTCGCCACTAACATTACTTCCGACATTTACGGAGGAAGAGAGTATTTCTACCAGTTCTACGCGTCCAACACCTACGAGCAGGTCTGGGCACCGAACTGCACCAATTTCTGGACGCCCGCATCGACGGGCGATAGAGGCTGGATATTCGAGTTTGAGTAGGGGAAGAAAAGCTGAAATGGGAGAAGAGGGAAATTTCAGACAGGATCAACAGGATTTACAGGATGGGAGGCAGGGAGAGGGAAAAGCGGAAAGCTGAAATGTGAAAGCTGAAAGCAGAAATTTGAGAGCCCTTGATAGTTTCAGGGCAGGCTGTCTCCGGGAGGCGCGCGGGGGGCGGCGTCGGTCGTTCCTCACCGGTGCGGTCTGCCTGCTCCTGGCCCGGTTTGCTCTCCCTGCAGTAGGTGCGCTTCCCTTCAAGGAAACTTTTGAGGACAGTCCCGCGGGCATGGCTTCGAATACGGCCTCCCCCTGGGCAGGCCAGCATGAATGGGAGGCGAACGCGGATGGGACGAACAACACTTACGTGCAGACGGCCGCGGCTTACTCCACCAGTGTCAAGGCGGGGAGCATGACCAACGCGACGATCGAACACGCCCTGAGCGGCGGTTCGGCGACAAACGTGTGGATAGACTTCTACGCCAGGTCCCCGAGGCGCATCCGGAGCGCGTCGGTGACGCCCTCGGCCAACGCCGCGGCCGCCTTCTACATCGACAACGCCGGTTACATAAATGCGCTCAGCAACGACACCTGGATCACCGTTTCAAGCTACACCGTACCCACCGGCGACTGGACGCGGTTTACTCTGAACCTGAACTATGCCTCCTCCAACTGGTCGCTTTACACCGCAGGCTCAACGCCGAACGCCACGGCAACCAACCTGGTGAGCAGTTTCCCGTTCCAGTCTTCGGCTACCAACGGCGCCATAGGCACCTTCCGGATAAGGGGCACCAACACCGAAACGGTGGGCTATATCGACAACATCACCTGCGCCGACGAGGACGTGAGCGGCAAGCCTCTTAACATCGACAGCGACGGGGACGCCCTGCCCGACCGCTGGGAGCTGGCCTATACCAATACGCTTGCCGCCATGACCGACGCAACCGACACCGACGGCGACGGCTATGCCGACTGGGCCGAGTGGGTAGCGGGCACGGATCCGACGGACACGAACTCGTACTTGAGAATCACTTCGGCCGATCTGGCCTCGGAGGCTTCGGACAACGTGCTCTTCAGTCTCATGTGCGGTGAGACGGCTCCAAATTCTATATACGCCGCCGACAGCCTCAACAGGCGCATACACCTCCTGGCCGCCGACAACAACGCGGCCCTGGCCAAGGCCTCCGCCGTATCGGTGCGCGACGACATGTCGGGGAGCCTCAGCATAACCGACACCAACGCCGCCGCCCTTTACGACAGCAGGTTTTACCACATAGCAGCCTCTCTTGCCGGGCGCGGGGCCACCAACAGCGCGGAAGAATGGGCCATGTTCGCCCAGGACCGGAACAATTCCTGGACTTACCTGGTTTCCGTGCCCATAGACTACGGAGCCAGCAACAACTTCAACTCCACCCTCGGCGATCATCTCGCGCGGGGTCTCAGCGAAAACAACTTCAACCAGCTTGATTTCCGGACGGCGGGAGGGACAGCCTGGAACGTGTATCACTATACCAACAACGGCGCCGCCCGGTGGGTAGACGACGGCGGGTCTCCGGCCGATTTCACCGTCACAAACGGCGCCGGCTTCCGCCTGCAGGCGGGGGACAACAGTGATGCCGTGAGGACCAACTGCGTGTTCGTCGGCCGGTCGGTGACGAACCTGGCTTCGCTGAATATCCTCACCAACGGCGCCAGCGGCGGCTGGAGGTGGAACATTATGGGGTGGACTCACAGGCTCAAGCTGACCCACGACGGAAGCCAGTCCAACCAGCTCGGGTTCGCCCAGGGCGGAAAGGGCGGCACTTCCGGTATGCTGAGCGCCCCGCACTCCATGCAGGGAGACCAGCTCTGGATATGGCGCGACAATACCTGGAAGGATTTCTACTGGCTCATCGGGGGTTCCAAGGCGGGAAAGAGCGGCAGGTGGTGGAACAACAGGACGGGTACTTTCGGAGATTTCTCGCTTGAACCGGGCAATGCGTATTATTACAGGCATCATGACGGGGGCACGAATTTCACGTGGAACCCGCCGGAGCCGTAGGGGATTAACTGCGAAAGACGCGAAAGGAACGAAAAGGGAGAGAGATTTACAGGAAGGGCGGGAAGGACTGGAAGAAGAGAAGAATTTTAGACAGGATCTACAGGATAGGTCGGGAAAGTTGTAGTAATGCGTGTCCTCACGCGTAAGCTGGCAGGAGAATAGCCGCAAAAAGGCACAAAAAGCCGCAAAAAGGGAAGAGATGAAGATCGGGATTAAAAAACGTTTCTACTGCTCTGCTCCCATTGCATCGCGCCCGGCGGCGCAGAGAACCTTCCAGTCGCCGCCAGCGATGCGGGCTGTTGCGTCACGCATTTCGCTTCCGGAGGATTCGCAAATCGGATCGCAAGCTTGCCGCTTCTGCAAGGCCCCGCGGGCTGAGCTGTATTCGTACACGCGAAGCCCGCGGAAACGAAGCAGAAGCGGTGAGATCGCGGTTCGATTTGCGAACGAAATGCGTGGCGCGGGGAGAAGCGCACACACAAAACCCAGAGAACCCGAACCCCTCCCACGGTCCGGGGCACGGAAGGCTGGGCTGGGAGGCAGAAGCAGTAGACAACAGGCATAAAACATGCAAAAAAACATCAATAACTACATAAAGACAACGCTGCTTGCCGCGATGCTGGCAACCGCCGCGCGGGGCGCAACCGAACCGGTTGATACCACGTACACCTGGGACGATGGTACGCTCTCGGGCTGGACCGCCTCGGGCAAGGCGAACGTGGATAACCCCGGCGATTACCTGCGCATGTCCTTCGCCTCCCAGGGCTACCCCTACCCCGAGTCGTGCGCCGTGTGGAAACCCGTGGAAACCAATACCGTGCCTGTGGAACTGTCTTTCAGGTTCCTGGCTCGGGACTCCCGCCCCAGCACGCTGAAGCTTTACCTGCACTGTCGAAACGGCAGAACATGGCGCCTGAAGCTCGACGTGAAGTCAACCGGCCAGTGGACGGAATACACCGCCGCCGTTGACTACTCGGCCGGGTGGACACTGGGGCCGGCGGCGACCGAAGAACTCTTCAAGGAAGACATCCTGCAGGTTAAGAGCATCGGCGTTTACGTGCTCAGGGGCGGCTTCCGAAACGCGCAGATATACGGGCTGGACAATTTCAACCTGAAGGGGTGGAAACCGGCGGAGGACACCGATTCAGACGGCATACCGGATTACTGGGAGGAGACTTACGGCCTGGACGCCGGTAACGATACGGACGCCGAAGAAGACGCCGACGGGGACGGCATGAGCAACTACGCCGAATACGCGGCGGGTACGGACCCGACCCGCGCCGATTCGGTCCTGGTCGTCGAACTGGACATCACAAACAAGGTCGAGAACTTCGAGGGCATAATAGTAAAATGGCCGTCGGCTCAAAACCGCAGTTATTCAATTTTGCGCGGCACGAACCTTTTGAAAGGTCTCTTCCCGGTCTACACGGCCATCCCCGCCACACCGCCGGTTAACGTATACTACGACTCCACCGCGACAAACAAAGGACCGTATTACTACAAGATCAAGGTGGAATGAGGAGTATAACTACGAAAGACACGAAAAGCACGAAAGTGGGAGAACATGTTGTCTTTCCAGACGAAAGCTACAATATTATCGGAGGGTGCTTTGAGGTCTATAAGGACAAAGGCAATGGATTTTTGGAGGCTGTCTATCAGGAATGTCTCGTTATCGAGTTTGATCGCCGAGATATTCCGTTTGTTGAAAAACCCAGACTTACACTTGAGTATAAAGGTCAGATGCTTGAACAGGTTTATGAACCCGATTTTCTGTGTTTTGAACGCATTATCCTTGAGATCAAGGCTGTTAAGAAACTCCCTGATGAACACAGAGCTCAGGTTATCAATTACCTGAAGTCAACAGGAATGAGCCTGGGACTATTGGTCAACTTTGGCCAGTATCCAAAGCTGGAATATGAACGATTTCTCAATCAATCATCCCATGAACCATGGGGTGGTTGATTGACAATTTGTCTTTCGCGCATTTCGCGTATTTCGTAGTTAATATGAAAAAGTGCTTTATATGGTTTGTCCTTCCGATCGCTATCTGCATTGCCGGCGCGGCGCGGGGGGATTACGTTGTGGCCACGCAGGACTGGAACGAAGCCGGCCTCAACGGCTGGACCTCCGACGAAGGCTGGGTAAACCTCTCCAACCCCGGAGCCGGCGGCAACACCGGCGGCTACCTGCAGGTGGAACTCGAAGCCGTGGGCATGTTCGAGGGCAAGGACTACGCCCTGCCCTACACCGGCTCCACCAACTTCTACACCGGCGCCTGGAACACAAACTACTGGGTGGCGTTCGACTTCTGGGCGTCCAATACACAGCCCGGCTATGTCCAGGTTCAATGGGCGGGAACAAACGACACGAACCGCGTGTGGGCCTCCACCGTTTTCGACTCCAACGACGAAAGCATGTCGCTTGAAACGTGGACGGGGCTTACTTCCCCGAAGTTCCTTTACCACACCGACTGGGACTACCTGGACGCGCTGGACAACTGGACACAGCAGGACTTCATCGACGACCTGGCCTCCATAGACTGGATAGGGGTATATATCTGGCGCACCGGCACGGGACAGCAGTTTTACGGAATAGACAACTTCAAGCTCATGGTGCCCGAGCCCGGCCAGATGCTGATGCTCCTTGCCGCCGTTCTCGGCTCAGCGGGGGCATTGCGCGGGAAGAAGCCTGCTATCGGGTAGTGTCAAAAATTCCATGAAAAATGGATGTAGGACGAGTTGGGACACTTAGTCGCACACTTAACCGCCACCCTTTGTCGTATACGCTTAAACGACTCTGTTGCAACGGCCGGCACATGACGAGTAAGCAAGTCGGTTAAGGGTGTGCGTCCGCCGCGGCGGCAAGGGTGGCGGTTAAGAAACCGTTTAAGTGTATTGGGAAAAGGGGGAGAGAGTCGAAAAACGGCTAATGACCTGAGAAAAAGGACAGTTACACAGATAAACGTGCTGTCAGCTTTGACAGAAGCCTGCTATCGGGCCAGGATAGTGTTGACGATATCAAGGATCTCGCCCTCGTTTTCGGGGGGGCAGAACACGCCTTCCCTGACGGTGACAACGCTGTCTTTGCAAATCCTCGTCATATCGTATCCCTCTGCGCCCGTTGGCGAGGTAATCGCGGCATCGGCGCCGAAATCGAACTCGACGTGGCTGAGCGCCCGGGCGCTGGACGCGCTCCTGACCGTCAGTGTATATTCACTGCCCACTACGCTCGCAAGCCTTACCTCGAACCCGAGCGAGTCGGTCGCCGCCGCACCGTTGCCGTTCAGAATTACGGCCGCCTCTTCCGTGCCCGCCTTGGTTGTAACCGATACCGTGAGACCGGCGTTGTCGGCCTGAATCGTAAAAGTGTCGGTTTCCTCCCGGCCGTCTTCCCCGAGACATTCAGTCGGGTTTCCGAACTTTATCGCCGAGCCGCCGCTTGAAAGCTCAACTTCATTGTAAACAACGGCGGCTGAACCGGCCCCGTTTTCCAGGCCCAGAACCTTTACGAGAAAACGGTCGAGGCCGGATTCGGCCTGTGGAACATATCCGGCAACAAACGAGGCGTCCACCGTCCGGGTCCCGTCCCGGTCCACCTCGACCAGGGTATCGGTCGGGGTCATTAAAGCCGCTCCGTTGCCGCCGTCGGTACGCAGGCAGTAAGACTCGTTTCTCACCAGCACGTCCGCTTTTCTGACGGAACTTCTGTTTTGTATGGCAACGTCCACGCCTACCTCGGTGCCGAAGAAATACAGAGGAAACACGCCCCAGTATTCCGGGGGATACACCTTGTCTTCGTAAAATACGTATCCCCATACGTGGTAGAATGTACCGTTCTCGTCAGTTACGGTCTCTCCGTAAGAACCGGAAAAGGCGATGTCCACGCCCACGTCTATCACGTCGCCCCAGTCGTCGTCGGTGTTCTCGGCGGGTGTGCGCGTTCTCTCTCCGCGCGCTCCGCCTCTGGCCTGCGCGGAAGACACGGCAACATGACAGCTCAAAACAATTGCCATCGCTGAGGCGAAATAAAGAGTCGTTTTCATCAGGGAGTTCCTCATCCTTGCTGACTTACGCATTGTAGTAACTTCTCAATAAGTCCTTCTTGTCATTCCGAGCTTGTCGAGGAATCTCCAGTGTCTTCACTGGCCTTGAGATCCCTCGACTTCGCTCGGGATGACAGACAGACCGTTTTCCAGAGCCTTATTGAGAAGTTACACATTATATACTCCAATTCTGAGGAATTTTGACATTTTCCGGATCTTCTGTCGATCATTTTTGAGCAATTTTTCACTTCCTGCGGCAGGGGGCGCGGTAAAAAACGTGTTTTTTCCAGCTTTCTATGCTATTCTACTCGTAACTGCTCAGCGTCCGGAGGAAAGAAACTACGAAATCCGCGAAAAACACGAAAACCGGAAAATCACTCAACCAATCCTCCCGCGAAACGCGGGAGGATATTCGCGCCTTTCGCGTGTTTCGTAGTTGTCTCCTGAGTACTTACTTCTATTCAAAAATCACAAGAAACTGTGAATATATGAAATTGTTCCTGATACTGCCCGGCCTTATTTTCGCCCTCATATCCCCCGCGCGGGGCGAACCCTTTTCTCCCCCCGCCTTGCGCGCCCCCCGCCCTCGATCCCCCCGCGTTCGAAGGCACTGGAAGTGCTTTTTACCCGCGAACGATCCCCTGTTCAGACACCAGTGGCATCTGCACAATACCGGGCAGGGCGGCGGCATGTTCAACCGCGATGTCTGCGCCGAGAAGGCATGGGACATCACCAGGGGCACGTCAACGGTCGTAATCGCGATATTCGACGACGGGTTCGACATGGCGCACCCGGATCTCTCGAGCAACGTATTCTTGAACGCGGGCGAGTACGGAGGCGGCAAGAGCGCCAACGGCATCGACGACGATCTCAACGGCTACGTCGACGACTGGCGGGGATGGGATTTTATCGACAACGACAATGACCCCTCGCCGGCGACTCTCGACGACAATCACGGCACCGCCGTGGCGGGATTTGTCTCGGCCGTCGCCGACAACGGCGAAGGGGTGGCCGGGCTGGCGCACCGGTGCAGGTTCCTGCCCATCCGCATATTCGGCGCCGCGGCCTCAAACAGCCTCTGGGCGGAAGCCATAAGGTATGCGGCGGACCTGGCTGACGTGCTTTCCATAAGCGTGGCAACCGGCGAGCCCGACGACGAAGTGTACGACGCGCTCAATTACGCGCTCACCGAAGGCCGTGACGGCAAAGGGTGCGTGATATTCGCCGCGCTCGGCAACGACGGGATAATGCGCAGGTATACCAGCGGCCTCGCCGCCGTGCCGGAGGTCGTAAGCGTATCCGGCTCGTCCGACTATGACAGGAGATCCACGCGCGCGAATTACGGGCCTTCGCTCTCTCTCGTGTGCCCGGCCGGGGGAGGCAGTAGTTCCCTTCTCACCACGGACCGGACGGGCACCAACGGTTACAGCCGCCCCGTCGACACAAACTACGTGTACCGTTCGGGAACATCCGTGGCGTGCCCGCAGGCGGCCGCGGGGGCCGCGCTCATCATCTCCCGCGATTCATCGCTGAGCGGACTCGAAGTGCGCCGCATGCTGGAGGCCGGCTGTGACAAAGTGGACGGCCGGGCCCACTCTTACGACGCGAGGGGGTGGAATCAATACTACGGCTCCGGCAGGCTGAACGCATGGAAGGCGCTTACCGCCGAACAGGAGGTCTGGGACAACTGCGAGCCCGATAATGTCTCCTCGCAGGCATCCTCAATTGCCGAGGGCGAACTGCAGTATCGGTCCCTTTCGCCCGGCGGCGACATCGACTGGGTCTCCTTCGGGCTTACTGCAACCTCGACTGTGCAGTTCACGGTCCAGGGCGCGACAAACACTTACCTGCGGCTATACGACGACGGGGCAGGTCAGATCGCGGAAGATTCAGGCGGCGGGGGTTCATATTCCTTTTTCGTTACAAATCTGCCTGCCGGAGATTACTACGCCAGTGTTGAAAGTTACAGCGGCGCTTCCGTTCCTCGGTACGGATTTCATTTCGCCGTGCTGAATACCCTCGACGTCTACGAGCCGGACAACGTTACAAACGCGGCGAAGGTTATAACACCGCGTTCAATGCAGTACAGAACCATGTATCCGTCCAACGACGTTGACTGGGCGGAGTTTACTCTGACCAACTCTCCTTCAACGAAAGTGAGTATCCGGACAATGGGCGAGTGGAACGGGTACCTGGAAATGGAACTCCGTCAGGGGACAAATCTCCTGGGCTACAGCTACAACACGAACGCAAGAGCGCATATTACCAACCAGCTTGCCCCCGGCACCTACCGGGTAATGGTCCGGGATTTCGACGGGTTTGAAGTTACCTCGTATCAACTCCTCCTTGAAACTTACGAAACCGACCAGAGTGAACCCGACAACTCCACCAACACGGCGCGTGTCATTACTTCGGGAGAGCGCCTTACCCGCACGTTATATCCCGAAGGCGACTCGGACTGGTTCAGGTTCACGGTGTCGAACACCGCAAACGCGCTGATTATGACCGACACGATTAATCCCCTGCTTGACCCGGTAAACGGGGACACGCTGATAACGCTTTACGGTAACGGCACGAATTCAGTGCTGGACGTCAGCGACGAAGGCAATAACGCGAGCTTTTCGGCCATATACAAAGAAAACCTCCCGCCCGGAGAATACTATGTGCAAGTCAGGGGCGGGGAAACGAACAGCCTGTGTCCCGACTATTACCTCGGTCTGGATGTATATGAAAAACAGACCGTCATCGACACCATCGGTCTTGTTACCAACGGATTACGGCTGACGTGGCCGGGCGACGCGTCGTTTGTGTACCGGGTGCAATACTCCGGTGATATCCTGAGAACGCAGGCGTGGACAACGGCGGTCAGCAACTTTGAAGGCAGTCTCGGTGAAAATTCCTGGACCGATGACGGTTCCGACACCGAGCCCGATCCGGACGTGACTGCAAAAAGGTATTACCGTATCATTACGGAATAAGGCGGGAACGGGGTGCTGTCAAAAAGGCTATGAAAACGGATGGAGGACAACTTGGAACACTTAATCGCACACTTAACCGCTACCCTTTGTCATGTACGCTTAAACGACTCTGTTGCAACGGCCGGCACATGACGAGTAAGCAAGTCGGTTAAGGGTGTGCGTCCGCCGCGGCGGAAAGGGTGGCGGTTAAGAAAGCGTTTAAGTGTATTGAAAACGGGGGAGAGCGTTAGAGAAGCGTGCTGTCAGCTTTGACAGAACCATAATCCAGCTCAGTAGGAACACCATGATACGTATTCGTTTTCGCACCGTGATTGTCAGCCTGCTCGCCGCCTGCGCCGTAGCCGCAGTTGTTGCCGTATACGTCGGCATCCAGTTATACCGCGAACGCGTGGGGATTTTCAGCGCTGTTGGAAAGTCGCCGGAACGCGAACCTGTCCCTGCCCCCTCCGGAGACAGCATTGTTACCGAAGGTACAGCCCGGGCGGATCACACGGAAGGCGGCGGCAAAGAGCAGGAAAGCTCGGCAAATCACGAGAAAGTCAGCTGGAAGTCACTGCGCCGGGCAATAGCCGCTTCCGCGGAAAAAGATCCCCGTGCCACGGGCAAATGGGCGACTGAGAATCTGCCCAGAGGCGGGGAATTGTCCTTCGCTCTTCACACGGCGCTCTGGAAATGGGCTGGAGAAAACCCGGCCGAAGCGCTGAGATGGGCTGACAGGTCCCTGTCGCCGGATCGCGGCCGTGAATGCGCCTTCAGGGTCATTTTTTCGGCGTGGGCAAGGCGAAATCCTCCCGCCGCCGCCGCACGGCTTCAGGAAGTCGAGGTCTTCCGCACAAAGAGTCTGGTCACGGGTGAAATAGCCGTGCAATGGGCGAAGACTGATCTGAATGAAGCCGTATCATGGGCGTGGAACCTGCCCCGGGGGCCGGCTCGAGTCTCCGCCCTTGCCGGAATCGTCAGGTATCTACCGCGTCTTGACGCGGCAGAGGAAGGAGAAATCCGGGGGACAACTGCCGTAAACAGCCGCGTAATCCGCGCGTTGGCCTCACTGATCGCCGAAAAAGAACTCGAAGATGCCTCGGCGTGGATAGCCGGACGGATCCCCGGCGGTCCGGAGCCGGACCCGGCCTTTCAAATCCAGTTATCAGCATGGACCCGCTCGGACCCCGAAAGCGCCGCGGAATGGGCCCTTCAACTGCCCGAAGAGCACTGCCGGCGGCACGCGCTTTCGACTGTTTCGGAGACGCTGGCAGCGGCACAACCCGAAGCAGTCGAATCGAAAGAAGTACCGGACCGGCACGCGGAGGACGATGACATCCTCGAAAACAATACGGAGAGCGGGGAAATCACGGATGAAAAGCACGATGAACCCGTTCCGGAGATTCCGGCCGATGTTTTTCTTCGTCCGTGGGGCGAACTTATTCCCCTCGTGGAACAGTTGCCCGACGGCGTCCTGCGAAACGGCCTGGTGCATAAAACCGCGGTGGATATGGGCAGGGAAGATCCCGCCACAGCCGCGGTCTGGGCGGCCGAACAGCTTCCGGAGGGGCGCGCGCTTGACACGGCGCTGAGGGTGATTGTCTGGGAGTGGACTGTAAGGGACCGGGAGAGCGCCGTGGAGTGGTCGAGACAGGCAGAAGAAGAAAAGAGACGCACCCATTCACTTCTGACCGCTTCCCTTGCCGCTTCAAAGTCCGATCCGCGGTCCGCGGCCGAAATCCTGGGGCATGTTCCGGACGGCAGACGGAAAAGCGACGCGGCCGGCAGTATCGCGTTCCAATGGGCCCGCAGAGACGCCGAAGCCGCCAGAGAATGGGCGGAAGGGCTGAGTTCGCAGGAAGCAAAAGAAAGCGCCATTGCCGCGATTGAACGGGCGGAAGGTAATTGACCCCTGAAACGAGCGGTTGTCTCCCGAGTAGTTACCTTTTCAGTTTGTCGGCGAGCGCTTCGGCCCGCCGCATGTCTTCGGGCGCGGCTCCGGAAGGGTTATTCATAATCTCCTCCAGGACCGCTTTTGCCGGCCCGGGTTTTGAAGCGCCGTAAAGCATTTCGGCGGCGCGCACTTTCGCCCTGAACCAGAGCGCTTCATCCCGCGGCGCCCTGGAAATCAGTCTGTTGTTCACATCGGAGGCGCGCTTGAATTCCTCGGCACGGAAATACGTTTCCGCGGCGGTATCCAGTACGTGGAGGTCGTCTCCTGCCCCGCTCAGGAGTTTGGGCACAAGCTGGAGGGCTTCAGGCACACCGTCTTCCGTTCCGGCAAGAGTAAACACAAGGTTGTTAAGCAGAACAACACTGCCGGGGTTACTGCGCAGTCCCTCGCGAAGGTATTCCACCGCCAATTCCGTGTTGCCCAGCCGCCTGCAGGCCTGCGCCGCAACCGAGCAGGCAACCGGCGTGTATTGCCCGGCCCTGAATGCTTTCCGCATGGCGTAAAGCGAATGAAGCATGTCCGCTCCTCTTCCGCGCCGATAGCTGGCGAAACCGAGCAGTTGGGGCCAGAGCGGCTCATCCGGCTCGGCCTCGCTCAGGCGTCTCAGCGCGTGGATGGTTTCGCTGTCGGCCTGAATATTGAAGCCTTCCGTCTTCAGCTCCACCAGTTTCCGGTCAAGAATTGGAAAAGGCCGTCTTGAATAGCGCACCGCGTTGCGCACGGAAACAAACGCCATGTCCCTGTCTTCGGCGGCGAGCGCGCATTTTATTCCTATAATATAAGCCGCCAGCAGACCGTCCGCCCTCCCGACCGCTTCCCGCGCAAACGGCGCCGCTTCCCTTCGCTTCCCCGCGCGGTAAAGATATTCCGCCGCCCTTGTCAGCGCCGCGGGTGTGTACAGGCTGATCTTCTCCGGCTGACTCCATTCCTCCGGCGCTTCGGCCGGTCTTCCCTGCTCCGCCGTGACGAGCGCCGCCAGGCGGATTTCCCCGTCCGAAGGGCAGTTCTCCCGCGCCCGGGAAATAATTTCAATATCGCCCTTAGACAGACTTATTGCCATGTGCCAGAGTTCGGAAGATTCCGGGAAGAGGTCCGCCGCTTTCTCCGCAGTGTTCCGGGCCTGCTCGGAAGCTCCCGCGGCGCAAAGGAGAAGCGTAAGATTGTTCAAGGCCTCGGCTTTTTCAAAGCGGTCCCTTCCCGCCGCGAGCCATTCTTCAATCGGATAATAGTTCGCCGGGGGCTTACTGGCGGCGTCTTTTACGCGTTCCCACGCGGCCAGCCACAGCGGGATGAATTCTTTAAAGAAGAAACTGTCTTCCGCCGTTTCCAGGTTGCCGCGCAGAACCGACGCATGCCTCGCGAACTCCTTTCTCGACGGTACGCGAAACTCATGCCGGAAAAGAGAATACTCCGCCGGAGCGAGAAAAAGCGGCTCGGTAACCCCGCGGGGCAGATCGGGCGAGGTTATGCCGGCGGTATCGCAGAAATCCTTCATGCGTGTGTACCTGCCGGTTTTGTATAAAGCCCTCGCCTTGAGCGGCGCCAGAGCCTTCGAGGATAACCCCAGCGCAAGCGCCCGCCCGGCACTGCCTTCTTCAACAAGTATTTCGGCCAGGGCGGCTTTAGCGGCCAGTGAACCGGGGAAGGCGTCGCGGGCGCGTTCAAGCGTGTACTTGGCGCAAAGACGGAGACCGAGTTCTCTTTCGGCCCTGGCCAGCCTGAGCAGGGCGTCCAGCGAAAAGCGCGAGGACTGCGTTCTGGAAATATAACCGCGCAGGGTCTCGTACACATCAATCCACCGCCCTTTTCGTTCGTAGGCTGCGGAGAGCGCCTCGGCCGCTTTCTGCGGTTCCACGCGGGGATCGGATGCCAGCTTTTCAGCCCGGCGTTTTACTTCCTCCATGTCGCCGGCTATCTCGAGGGCCAGCATGTATTCCTTTCGCATGGCGGCCGCCATGTCACCTTTTTCGTCCATGGCGCCGAACCGTTCTATTGCCTGCTTGAGAAATTCCTTTCTGGCATCAGTAGTCCGGTATCCGCCCAGTTCCTCAACCAGCGGTATCTTCTTTAGTAACTCCCGCCAGAAAGGCATGAGCCGGGCGAGTTCCAGGTAAGGCATTATGTTCATAGTCTCGCTTGAATACATCGCCTTCCGGCCCAGAAAATGCTTCCGGAAAACAAACCACCGGTCCCCGTATTCCGCGGCCATCCACGGCAGCAGGGGATGTCCGGGAGATATTTCCTCTATTCTCTGCCAGAGCTTCCATGCGAGGTCCGGACGGTGAAGACTGAAACACATCTCCGCCAGCCCGTACAGTTCCCACGCATCTTCCATCACCTCAACGCACCTGCGCAACTGTTCCGAGAACCGCTCTTCCCACGCCGGGTTGTCTCTCCGGGCAGCCATTATGAACAAAGGCACCAGCACCCTGTGGTCGCGCGGCCACCTGGAAACGGCTCTGAGCGCGATGTCCGCGACTTTCGCGGACTCGTCGGCATTTATCCATGCTTCCGCGGCCGACATGGCCGCCGAAGGTCCGCTGAAAGGTCCGCCGAAAGATGTATTCCTTATTGCCTCCCACTTTCTGTGGTAACGCAGGTATGGATACAATGCTTCAATACGCTTCCTGTTGGGTCCCCAGCGCGCCGCGGTAAGTACATGCCGCGCGGCTTTACCGGGCTCGTCAGTGTGATACGCCGCCTCGGCCAGCACCATGGCCGCGCGGGGATCGTTTTCCCTCGTCCGCCGGGGAAGAGCGGCTATCAAACCTTCCGCTTCTTTAATGCGCCCCATCCCCATCAGGGCGTAGGCCTTCAGGATTTCCCTCTCCACCTTCTGGTGACCTGCAATATTGTCGAGAGTTTCCGCTTCCTCCAGCACGGACTCGTAATCGGCGTCGCCGCGCATCGCGCGCAGGAGCCTGATCCGTATCGCGCTCATCACCCATGACGTGTCCTCCGGCACCATTCGCCGCACAACCCTCGCCAGGTGTTCGGCCCGTTCCAGTCTCAGGCTGTCCCCGGAATCACGCAGGGCCTCCGCCACGGGCATGAGCATGTGAGCGCGGTGATACGGCCTGCTCTTGTAAACCAGTCCGGCCCCAAGGGTAACAGCGGCCAGTCCCGCGACAATGCGCCACCTGTTTTGGGTGATGATGCGCCAGAACGGCGGTTTGTCGCTCAGGTGTTCCATCCAGTCGGGGTTCAACTCGCCCCGTCTCGTTTCCGTTCTCCGTTTCCGGGAAAGATACCAGCCGACTTCAAGCGCGATAACCAGCGTACCCGCCGCCGAAACAAACGCCGTGCTGTCGTGAAGAAAGGAAATACTTTCGAGGTCCTCGAACCTGCCCGAAAGCGGAACCATGGCCGAGATGCGAAGTACATTAAGAAGAACAGCCTGAACAATCGCCAGCGGAACGAGTACAACGATCTCCCACGGCTTCAGCCTCGCCGCGAGACCCAGACCCAGAGACATGACGAACACCGTGGTCGCCACCCGCATGCCACTGCAGGCAGACGGCACTTCAAAGGCCATGGCTCCCGTGCGCAGGACGGTGCCGTCCGCCCATACCCTGACGTTCAGCATATGCAGGAGCCATTCGCTCACGTTCACCGAAAGCTTCTGCGCCGCCGCCTGGAGAGGAAACATGAACTGGGAAGGCACCGGGTGTATCCAGAAAAGCACCAGCAAAGCCGCGGGAAGATCGCGCGAAAATCTTCGGGGCAGGGTCGCCGCCAGGGCGAAGTAGACCAGAGCAAGAAGACCCAGCCATTCAAGCAGGCGGACATCGAACACGAGCCCGGCTATCACACCCAGGGCAGACAGGCCTGCCGGCACCAGCGCCGCCCGCCGGCTCAGGCAGGGAGCAAGAGCGTCTCCCTTCAGGGCGCCCGTCTTGGGCCGGAAAAAAATAAACAGCGCGAACGCCGTACCCAGCACCAGCCGGATAAGGGCGTTGGGACCCGCCGCCAGGCGCGGGAAGTGCACGGCTATCCACGCGGCAAGCAATAGCGCGACACCCGCCGAGACAAATCCCGGAACACCGGGCAGGGTAACGCGGCGGCTCACAGAATCGGGGCTGTCCCTTTTCGGCATCGGCATCAAAGGTGTGACAGGGCGGGTTTGCCCACGGCGTGGACGTTAAAACCAAGATCGAAAAGCGCCCTGTGGTCAAGTACGTTTCGACCGTCGAATAGAAAAGGCGGTTTTGTCATGGACTTGAGAATCCGGCCGTAATCCAGCTCCCTGTACTCCGGCCATCCCGTGAGTACCGCCAGGGCGTGCGCCCCCGATGCGGCCGCGTACGGATCTTCAACAAACTCAACCGAGCCCTCGAGATCCTTCAATTCCCGGCGCCCGTTATCGAGCGCCTTGGGATCGCTGACGACCACTTCCGCCTTCTCCTCCGCCAGGTGCCTGCATATCCGGATTGCCGGGCTCTCGCGCGTATCGCCCGTGTGCGCCTTGAAGGCGAATCCCAGTACCCCGATGCGCTTGCCCGCAACGGTGTTGAACATGTTCGCGATCATTCGCGCGACAAAACGGTCCTGCTGATATTCGTTTATTCCCACAACTGCCTGCCAGTATGAAGCCGCCTCCCTGAGACCGTAACTTTCGCAGAGGTACACAAGGTTCAGAATGTCCTTCTTGAAACACGACCCTCCGAAACCGACGCCCGCGCTCAGGAAACGGGGGCCCACCCTGGGATCCATACCCACCGCCCTGGCCACTTCTTCGATATCGGCCTCGGTAGCTTCGCAGAGCGCCGAAAGACTGTTGATCGAGCTTACGCGCTGGGCAAGCATTGCGTTGGCGGCCAGCTTGGACAGTTCGCTGGACCAGACGTCCACGGTAAGAATCTTTTCCTCCGGCACCCAGTGCGAATGCAGTTCCACCAGTTCCTTTACGGCGGCCCTGCCCGTTTCCGTGTCCCTTCCGCCTATAAGCACCCTGGCGGGGTTCTCCAGATCGGATATCGCCGTGCCCTCGGCGAGAAATTCCGGATTGGAAAGAACTTCGAAATGCGCCTTTCCGCCCCCGGAATGCAGGATGCGCTCCATAGCGGCGGCAGTGCGCACCGGAAGGGTGCTTTTCTCCACGACTATCTTGTCGGAATCGGAATGCTCCAGTATCTCCCGCGCCGTCTTTTCCCAGTACTGCAGGTCCGCCGCTTTGCCCGCGCCGTTTCCGAAAGTTTTGACCGGGGTGTTTACGCTGACAAAAATAATGTCGGCTTTCCGTATGCCGCCGGGAATATCCGTGGAAAAAAACAGGTTCCTGTCTCTCGTTTCACGGACGACCTCATCCAGCCCCGGCTCGTAGACGGGAAGCTCGTCCGAGTTCCACGCGGCTATTCTATCTTCGTCGATGTCGACAACTGTAACCGTATACCCGGGGCACTTCATGGCCATGACGGCCATCGTGGGACCGCCCACGTAACCCGCGCCGATGCAGAGAATGTTTTTACCCTTTTTCAACCTGTCTGTCCTTGCCGGCCTGCAAAACCGGAAAAGCTCCGAACTGATCAGTCTTTCCCGATTCCATCGTCCATGTAATCGTCCAGTGAAGGAGGTTCCATTGCCTCCGGCTCGGTCGCTTTCATTTCCTTTTTTGAAAGCTCCACGCCGGCCTTGTCGTACTCGATCCAGGTACCGGCCTTGAATCCTTCCCTGTACCTTCCTTCAACCGACTTCGTGCCGTCCTGCCAGTATGTAGTATATCTGCCGTGAGGCACGCCGTCTCTGAATCGCTTTTCTTCGCGCACGTTGCCGTTGGGCCAGTATGAAACGTACTCTCCGTGTTTCTTCCCCTCCGTGAACTCCGTTGTCGAAACCAGCCTGCCCTTCGAATCCCAGCGCGTCATGGTACCGTGTCTTTCACCGTACCGGTAGCCGCATTGCATGATCCTGTTGCCGGCGGCGTCAAACTCCGTGCAGGTGCCGTGCTTCAGGCGTTTGCCGTCCCTGTCAACGTATTGAAAGACGGCCTTGACGCCGCCTTCGGGGTATTTCTCCACGAATTCTTCCGGCCGGGTGGTAAACCTGTACACCGCTATAGCCGCGACGATCACAGCCAGGCCCGCAGTAAGCGCGATTTTAGTCTTTTTATTCATAAGCCTGATCGCCGGCAGTCTTGCATTTGATCCGGTTTAACGCAAGACAAACGTGGAAGAACCTTTGGCCCACACCTGCTCCCTACACCTGGTCCCTACACTTTCCGCCGCGGCGGAAAGGACGGATCTACAGGATCCTAAGAGCACTGCCCACACTGTCTCTCCTGCTCTGATCTTCTTGCATCGCGCCCGGCGGCGCAGTGCTACCTCCAGTACGCCGCCAGCGATGCGGCGAACCGCGTGGTGAATTCCGTTTCCGTAGGATTCGAAAATCGGATGGAAGATTTGCCGCTGTCCGCTTTCAGCGGGACAAGGATACAAGCTTGCCACGCCGTAGGCGTGGGCTCCGCGGGTTGAGCTGTATTCGTATACGCGAGACCCGCGACA
>JAWODU010000018.1:0-10735 GCA_046483125.1 Kiritimatiellia bacterium | reverse complement strand
CGGTTTAAGAGGGAATTTATAACCAGGAGACGCTCCATGAAACGTATATCTGCAATTCTGCTAATCTGGGCTTTTCTGCTTTGTATGGCGGCCCCCGCGGCCACAAATGAAGTTACGAGTGTGAACATCGTGGGTTATACGCGGTTAAACCTTGGCCCATCGAACTCGCTTCTACTCGTAGGGTTCAATTTTGAAGACGTTGCTACGGCAGGGCCTGTGATGCTTAAGGATTTGCTGGGAACTAACCAGCTTAGGCAAGCAACGTTGCCCACCTTGGCTGACGTCGTACATTATTGGGATGCTGAGGCCGTTGAGTACGTGACTGTTTATCAGAAATCTGACGGCAATTTTTACCTGACCGACGATATGACAACTGTGACGAATTTTCCTATAGAAACAGGTGATGCATTCTGGTTGCAATCCCCATCGGGAGCATCGGACACAAACCAAATTGTAATCAGCGGGGCAGTTGACTGTGGTGCTAGTTCGCTTCGTGACATTCCCACAGGTCTCTCGCAGTTTACTCATCCGTACGCTACTCCTTTGGACATCAATAGCACAAATGTTGACTGGATTGCTGAGGGTGCTACCGCAGGAAACCTTCCCACACTTGCAGACGTTATTCACATCTGGGACGGTACGCAGTACGACACTTACTTCTTGAAATCCGATGATAAATGGTATGACTCAAGTACGTTTAATCTCGCTTCGAATGCTATTATCGGCGTTGGTTGTGGAGCCTGGTATGAAGCCAAGAGCTTGTATACAAACGAATTTGTCAGACCGTTCAGCATTGACTAGCCAGTGAAAGGAGAACCAATGCTTCGTAACAAGGCAATAATACTCGGTTTCTTGCTATTCTTAGCAACAAGTCTAGCTTCGCTCGGAGATCCTCAAATTTGGTGGGGTTCGAATTACGCTTTTACGGGCAGCGGAGATCCCGACATCTTTGACAGATCGGGCGTTGCTGTCCCCACATCTGCCGACTGGGCTATCCAACTATGTAGAACTTCAGACGATGCGGTACTCTATACTGCCCCGGGTACTGCCTGGAGTGCCGCTGGCCCTGCAGGCACTTTCTTTGACACGGGATCCGACGGCACAACGCTAGGTATCAACGGGGTACCGATTTATACACGAATCTGGGATAGTAACACGCCTGATACAGGCTGGTACGCAGATACAGGTGCAACAACTTTAAGCTGGAGCACGACGCCAGCGCCGCCTGGGTCTGTAAATTATAATGTTGGTACTGTGGCTTCAGGAGACTGGAAGGTGATTCCTGAACCCGGAACTGTTGGTTTGTTTGGAATAGGTCTTCTGGTAATCGCGGGGCGACGCAAGTTAAGGAGCAAGAAACAACCAGTAGCTCAATAACCCAAAGAAGTTAACACGCACTTGAGACCCCGAGAACCCTAAGGTGATCGGGGTTTTTCATATCTGGAGCATCCTTTGATCAAAAAAGATTTTTTTACACGAAACGCAGGGATGCTTCTTGCCGGCTCTCTCGCTATTCTTGCCTTGGCTATATATGTATCTACAATGGCCAACGGCCCTCATCCCGGAATGTCTGCACAAAACATTGCCCAGGTATGCGGAGAATTGCCGTTTCTAACTCCCGCATACCCTCTTTGGCGTCTTTTGAACGGCTTCTTTTCCGCAATTCTGCCCCTTCCGATTTCCTTTCTGCTTAATTCTACCTCTGCACTCTGCGGAGCATTACTTCTTTACGTCCTCGCCTTTGTAATGTACCGGACTATAGATGGTTTAATCGTAACTGGCTCGGGGCCTACAGATGGCCTGCATGCCGCCAGTGTTTGGGCCGGCATTGGTTCAATGCTTTCCCTCGCCTTTTCCACTCCTTTCTGGATTATTTCGAACCGCGCGCATCCGGCTTCGTTTCACGTGCTTCTGCTTTTGTTTGCCGCGTGGCTTCTTCTGAAATATGTCCGGAGTGAAAGAATAGTCTGGGGATGTCTCTTCGCGTTTGTATTCTGTGCGGGAATTGTTGAATTCGCTACGTTCATAGCGTTCGCTCCCCTTGCGATGGTCTTCTTTGTTCTCATGCTCTGGCGTAACGGCCATCTGAGGCCTTTGCCTGTTCTCGGTGTCTCTGCGTGTACCCTCCTGGGGCTTTCCCTTTATCTCGCGGCCGCGTGGATATTCTACGGCACGACCGGCTATGAAATCAGGGAGTACGACGGCTTCCGGCAGATTATATGGTACATGTGGCGCGACCAGTATTTCCTCCTGACCAGGAGTCTCCCTCGTCACGGATGGCTCCTTGTTCTGTTTACCACGGTGGTGCCGTGGCTCGCATGCCTTGCAGTAGCAAAGCGAGGGCTGAACGAGGAAAGAGACTGGGGGTTCTATGTCCTGCATGCCGTGATGACTCTGGCTGTTGTTGTAGTTATGCTGAATGCTCCCATAACACCGTGGGGAATGCTGGGTTTTTCACGACTTCTGGTGACTCCCTATGTCCTTACAGCTATGGTTTTCGGTTACCTGGTCGCGTACTGGTATCTTCTGCCCCGCGCGTGGTGGCAGGACGCGGAAGAGGGCGTAAAGGTTTGGTTGAGAAACCACCTCGGAGCCATACTGATAACGCCTCTGCTTGTTCTGGCGTGTGTTGTTCCATTCAGGAACTACCCGGAGGCGGATGCGAGGCCTGCTGGAGTTATAAACCGTTACGCGAGAGAAGTAGTTGATTCCCTCTGGAACCGGCCTTGTCTTCCCGATAGCACCGCCGGCAACGGCGAGCAATGGCTGATAACCGGCGGTATGCTGGATGCCAACCTTCTCCTGGCCGCCCATGAACAGGGAAAAACACTAAGGATTCTCAACGTGGCCGCCGGAGGCAACGAGACTTACATGAAGTATGCGGCATCCATGTTTGAAGACCAGGAAATGAGAAACCTGGCTCAGGTAGGAATGATTCCCATGCTCAGGTCCTGGTTCGAGGAAGACGCCGGCATCGCCGGGCATGCTGCCGTAAGGGTTTTGCCCGATTTGTGGACTGCCGCGGGTTATTTGTCCGTTCCCTGCAGGACGGTGTTTTTTGGGCATGACAATCCCGAAGAGCTGGACTGGCAGAAGGTGTTCAAAGAGCATGAAACCTTCTGGGACGGATTTTCTCCGCGTCTCAAGGAAATATCCGGCAGTCACGGACCATTGAAGAATCTTGCGGACCGGATACTCAGGCATATGAGCATGGTGGCTAATAACCTGGGCGTTGCCATGCAGGACAACAATTACGCAGACCATGCATGGAAGGCCTATGCGAGAGCAAGAGAGATGTCGCCGGACAATCTGAGCGCCGCTTTGAATCAATACACGATGGTGGAGAACGGATACCCGGTCCCGAATGCTGAAAAGATAAAGGCCGACGTTGAAGACCACGTCCCAGAAATCAAGGGGCGCCCCCATATCTGGAGTCTTTCCTATCGTTACGGCCAGGTCCGTTCACCGGATTTTTTTCAAGCATTGGGCTGGACGTGGGCACGGTCCGGGCAAACCGGGCTGGCCCTGTCGGGACTTGAGAGAGCTGCGGCACGTTTTCAAGGCAGAGCGGCCGGCGGGTTAAAACATTCCCTGGCAAATCTCTATCTCAGCCGGAAGCGCTCCAAAGAGAGCGAAGATCTGTATCTTGAGATGCTGGAAGCCGACCCGGGAAATGTGGAAGCACTCCTGGGATTGGTGCGTGTTGCCGTGCGCAAAGCCGATTTAGAGCGGGCATTGGAACTTCTTGAAAAAGCAGAAGAGCAAGGCGGGTCGAGAGAAAGAATAAAAACCCAGCGTGCCTTTATCCGGTTTCTTGAAGGCAAACCTGACGAAGCTGAAGCTCTGCTTTCCACCCTTGTCGATGCAGGGACAGCAAGCGCCGACACCTGGCTTATACTCGCTCAGATTGCGTTGGACAAAAACGATTCACCGGCCCTGCAGAAGGCAATAATGGAACTCGAAAAAACTGAGGGAGGTACCGGCTACGCGCTTGCCGTAAAGGCGCAACAAAATTTGAAGAACAACGAATTCGAGAGCGCGCGCAGGAAACTGGAGCAGGCCGTACGCTACTTCGGCGAGAATTTCTGGCTTTTCGAGAAACTGCTTCAACTTGACATAGTCCTCGGCCGGAAGTCCGATGCCCTGGCGCGGGCCAGACAGATCCTTGCCCGGGACGGGGGCAACGCGCTCGCTTGTTACGTAATGGGTTCCACGGCCATGGAAGAGGGCAAAACCGTTTCAGCAGAGGAATGGTTGAGAAAAAGCCTTCGCAGTCGACGCGCTCCGGGGGCTTTGAACGACCTGGCGTGGCTGTTAAAAACGAAGAAGCAATTTGAGGAAGCCGAAGCTCTGGCAGAGGAAGCCACCCAACTCGCGCCCGAGCTGGCCGAGGCATGGGACACGCTTGGAGCGATTCTGGCGGCCCGGGGGAAAATTGGAGCGGGGGAAAATGCCATAGGCCGGGCGCTATCCCTCGCCCCGGAAAGCCTAAACGCCCACATACACATGGCGGAACTGCATTTTCTCAGGGACAACATCAGCGAGGCGAGGGAAATGCTGGAAACCGTTGAAGCCCGGAAAGACCGGCTTTCGGGGTCGTCGCTTGAGGAATACGAACGGGTGAAGGAATTGATTGAAGAAGGAACGTGAGGGCCGCAAACAGGAGATTTACAGAAAGTTCGGTAAGAACGGAAAGGAGGAGGCTCTTCGGCTGAAACTTCCCGCTCTTCCCGCTCTTCCTGTAAAATCCCTTACCCCGTGCTGCGGGTGATTTATGATGCGTCTTGAGAAGTTTCTGGCCGATGCCGGTATCGCGTCGCGACGGCAATGCGCCCGTTATATAACCGCGGGAAAGGTCCGGGTAAACGGCAAGATTGTTACCGAGCCCGGACAGCGGATTGATCCCGTATCTGCTTCCGTAACATTCGACGGAAGGCGTGTCCCGGCCCGGCAGACCAAACGGCGCACCATCGCTCTTTACAAACCCCGGGGATATATTACCAGCAGATCGTCGGTCCAGGGACGCACGATTTTCGATCTTCTGCCGGAATTTCCCCAGAGACTCGTGCCGGCCGGACGCCTGGATAAGAACAGCGAGGGATTGCTTGTGCTCAGTAGTGACGGTGAGCTTGTCAACAGGCTCACGCATCCCGGGTTCGGGCACGAGAAGACATACCGCGTAACCGTTTCGGGTGCGGCGCCGGATTCGGCTGTAAAGAAACTCCGGCGGCCCGCAGTTGTTGAAGGGCGAAAGGTGAAGCCGGTCAAGGTAACTTTTCTGCGCGAAGGGGCAAAGAACGGAAGGCTGGTCCTGGAAATCGTTCTTAGAGAAGGGCGCAAACGTCAGATACGGAAAATGTGCGCCTCGGCAGGACTCAGAGTGCACAGGCTCCTGCGCGTCGGGATCGGCAGGCTTACGCTCGAGGGGATCAAACCCGGCAAGTGGCGCGATCTGAAAAAGCGCGAAATCAGCTTGCTCTTCGCCGGTAAAACTTGAAAGCAAAGCAGTCTACTGTCAAAATCCCCAAGTGGTTAAACAGAAAAACTTTCCGGACCGTTTACACGGGATCAACTGGATTATTTGAGCAGAATTGGTAAGAAGACTCATCTCCCATGATCCTGTAGATCCTGGAGATCCTGTCAAATAATCTCCGGGAGAAGGGGCACCAGAGCATGAATTACGAAGAATGCAGAAACCTGCTTGAAAAACACGGCCAGTCGCATGTGCTGAAGTTCTGGGACACACTGAACGAGGACGAGCAGGAAAAACTCCTCGCGCAGGTTGATTCAATAGATTTCGACGAGGTATCCGCCACGCAGGAGGCCGTGAAAAGCCGCGGCGCTTCCGGAACCGGCGGCGATATCGAACCCGCGCCGGTACTTGCACGCAATGATATAGACAGAGAGAAAGCCGGCAAGGCGGGTGAAGAAGTGATCAGGGCGGGACAGGCGGCGGCGCTTGTTGTCGCGGGAGGGCAGGGCACAAGACTCGGCTTTGACGGTCCAAAGGGTTGTTACCCGGCGGGGCCGGTAACCGAAAGATCGCTTTTCGAGATACACGCAGGAAAACTCCGCGCCCTTGAACTCAAGTACGGTGTAGCGGTGCCGTTCTACGTAATGACGAGCACAACGAATGACGCCGAAACGAAAGCTTTTTTCGAGGAACACGAATTCTTCGGCATCGATCCTGCGAAAGTGACGTTTTTCAAACAGGGCGAGTGGCCGGCGCTGACAGCGGAAGGTAAACTGATCCTGGAGTCCCCTTCACGTATTTTCATGAGTCCTGACGGTCACGGCGGCGTCATCGGCGCCCTTCAGAGAAACTGCTGTCTTGAGGACATGCGGAAGAACGGCGTCATTTACGTGTTCTATTTCCAGGTGGATAATCCTCTCGTGGAAGTGGCCGACCCGGTATTCATGGGCCTGCACAAGCGGCGGGGCAGTGAAATGTCCCTCAAGGTATGCGCGAAGCGCGATCCTTCCGAAGGCCTTGGCGTTGTCGCCCGGCAGAACGGCAGGAACCGGGTAGTTGAATACACGGAATTGACGGAGGAACAGAAAAACGCGCGGACATCCGACGGCAGGCTGAAATTCCTGTTCGGAAGTGTTGCGATCCACATTTTCTCGGTGGACTTCCTGGAAAAGACGGCCGGCCTTGATCTCCCGATACATATCGCACATAAAAAAGTGCCCTACTGCGATGACCACGGAAACACTGTGACGCCTGAAGAATCCAACGCTTTCAAGTTCGAAAAGTTCGTGTTCGATGCACTGCCGATGGCGAAACAATCGTTGAACGTGGAATTTGCCCGCGAGGAGGAATTTTCTCCCATAAAGAACGCTGAAGGAAACGATTCCCCGGAAACAGCGTGCAGGGATATGAGCATGAAATACGCCCGGCGTCTTGCCGCCTGCGGCGTCGATGTTCCAACGGATTCTTCGGGGGTGCCGCTCTACAATATCGAAATCGACCCATACTGCGCGATTGACCGGGAAGAACTCTGCCGAAAAATCGGGAAAGGGTTGAAGGTGGAAGGCGATATTGTGCTGAAGTGAGGGGGAAGGGCGTCCCGAGCAGGCGCCTGCCGCGATTTAACACAGAAGATTCGGCGATCGGGGAACGAGTCCTACGGCCCTGGATAAAGGCAATATGAAGCTTCCGATAAGTAAATCAGTACTGCGGCAGATCCGAACGCCGGCGTATGTCATCGACAAGGCGCGGCTGGAAGACAATTTAGGCGTCCTGTCGGACATTCGCGACAGAACAGGATGCAGTATTCTTCTGGCCCTCAAGGCATTTGCCGTCTTTCCGCTTTTCCCGCTCATGCGCAGTTACCTGGACGGCGTATCCGCCAGCTCCATGCATGAAGTAAAACTCGGAGCCGAAGAATTCCAGAAAGAAATCCACCTTTGCGCGCCCGCATATTCGGATGAAGACTTCCCCGAATTGTTAAGGCTCTGCAACCACATTGTATTCAATTCATTTTCACAGCGTGACAGGTTCAGGTCACTCTGCGAAAAGGACAGCAAAGGCACAGGCTTCGGAATCCGGATCAATCCCGGCCATTCCGAGGTGAAAACAGCTCTCTACGATCCGTGCAGAAGACACTCCCGGCTCGGGGTTCCGGCGGATGAATTGCAAAAGAACTCGCTGGATCTGATAACGGGAATGCACTTTCATTCGCTTTGCGAACTGAACGCTGACGCGCTGGAGCGCACGCTTGAAGCCGTCGAATCGAACTTCGGCAGGTATCTTGAAGCCATGGACTGGATCAACTTCGGGGGAGGCCATCATATTACGCGCCAGGATTATGACCGGGATCTCCTGTGCAGGCTCATAGACCGGGTTTCGAAACGGTATGGTGCGCGGGTCTACCTGGAACCGGGAGAAGCCGTCGCCCTCAACGCCGGAGTTCTTACAGCTTCCGTGCTGGATATAACGCGCAATGAAAAGGAAATTGCCATACTGGATACCTCCGCAAGCGCCCATATGCCGGACGTGCTGGAAATGCCTTACAGGCCGGAAATCGCCGGAGCGGGCAGGCCCGGTCAATATCAGTACACGTATATACTGGGAGGAGCCTCGTGCCTGGCGGGAGATGTAATCGGCGAATATTCTTTTCCCGAGCCGCTTTCCGTCGGGGACAGGTTGTGTTTCATGGACATGGCACATTACACAGTGGTCAAGAATACGACTTTCAACGGACTGCGCCTGCCGTCAATAGTGATTTACGATTCCCGCTCCGAAACTGTGGAAAGTGTAAGGGAATTCGGATACGAAGATTACAGGGGCAGGCTGGGGTAGGGGCGGGGGACGCATGACGGAGGGAGAGATTAAGATTACGATAGACGCAACTCATCTTGGCTGGCTATTGCCATATACCTTCGATCCGAAGACGGCGGGCTATCACCTGCTCAGAAACACCAAATGGCGCTGTGCCTGCAATGGCATGTGCAACGTATTCCAAAGCGCTCTCACCCGATTGGTCCCAGCCTTGGAATCCCTTCTGTTTTGCCAGTTCAGCCTGTCTGTTAAACTCCCCCTTCAGAGTATCCGGTGGAACAAGAAGCCGCCCGGCAAACTCATAGGCATGCTGTTCAATCCAGCGATACTGATCGTCGGGTATTGATTGGAACGTTTCTATCCATTCCGAAATGTTGGCATGCGCGATTTGGGTGTAAAGATCGGGATGAAGAACACGATGGCCGACCTCATGAGCCAGGGAGTAACGCATACGATTCAAATAGCGGTCATCGAGGAACATACTCTGATCGACCACAATTGTCGTGAGATCGCCGAGCAGGAGCGCATCAACGTCCGCACCTTCCCGGAGCGAGGCAACAGTGCGAATTTCCATATCGAGATCGAATTCAAGAATCTCGTGAATCTCCACAGGTAGGTTGTCTTTGGGCCAGTACTTGGCTCTAAAGTTATCCGCTTCGGTCTGAACCTTATCTTTTGGGAGGAACGGCGCCTTGAATGTGGAAAGGTCCATCTCTATTCCCTCAGCTCTTCCGTATCTTTTCAACCAAAGCCTTCATTTCCTCTTCGGTGGGCTTTGTGCCACGGAGCGTCCGGAAGAATACCGGCAGCATCTTGACAACCTCCTCGTCGTCCATGATGTCACGCGGCACGATTCCCCGGTCGGTGGCTGCAGAATCGAAGAAGCGATACCAGTCATCAGTGCCTTCCTTGAGTCCCAGCGCATGAGCGTATCGTTCGAGAATGTCGGCATCTTGCGGTGGTGGCCACACGCCTCTTTCAATCCGGCTCACATTTCCCGGATCGGCGTTTGCCCGTTTACAGAATTCTCGCAATGTAATGCGCTTCTGCGTTCTTATTTCCTTAAGGAGCGGCCCGAAAACCTTATCTTCTCTCTCGCTCATAGTAACACCTCCTTTACCGTCTGTTGTAAAGATACAACAACAGATGTTGTAAAGCAAGTACAATTTTCTGAAACCGCGAGAATAGTCGAAGACAGGGGCTTTCGAAAAAGTTCGGATTTGAAAGCTTATGGTACGGCGGGCAGGATTCGAACCGGGAGATTTTAGACAGGATCTACCGGATCTACAGCATCCCAAGAGTACTGCCCAAAACGTCCCTACTGCTCCGCTCCCCTTGCATCGCGGATAAGCGGCGCTACAACTCAGTGGGGGCGACGACGAGCCTGAACCCTATGGTATCGTAATGCGCGTCCGGACGGTCGAACCCGCGATACTTTATACTGAGCAAAGGCTCGCGGTCGAAATACCAGCATCCTCCCTTCCGAACCCTGTATTTCCGTTCCGATCCGTACCAGTCCCGGCACCATTCCCATGCATTTCCGCCCACGCCGTAAATACCCCATTCATTAACCCCGCTCTTGTCAACGGGACATGTAACCACATGACCGTCGTTATACCTTTTGATTCCTCTCCATTCCGAGAGCCGCGCCCTGGCAAAAAGGTCCGAATAATTACCGTACTCCGGCGGCCAGTCGTTTCCCCACGGATACTTCCGGTTTTCGCCGCATGAAGCGAACGTCATCCATTCGGCTTCCGTCGGCAGTCTGAATTCATGTCCCAGCGGTATCCGGTCGGAATAATTCCTGTTCAGCCATTCGGAAAACGCCACGGCTTCCTGCCAGCTCACGTAAACGGCGGGCTGTCTGTCGCTGTTGAGCGTAAACTCTTCGTAAAACATGCTGTTGTGCTTCGGCCGGTACCTTCTGTACTGGCCGTTGGTGATCTCGTATTTGCCGACCCACAGGCCCGCTTCGGTGACCTCTGCAAATACCAGTTCCTGCTCAAGACCGATCGGCACCAGTAATGTTTTTCTTCCAGCGCTTACCCCGGATATGACAGCACCGCTGGAGGCAATACGCGGAGGCGGAAGCGGCTGGGCCGGCGGTTTTTCCGGCTCCGCCTCTTCAGGTCCTGCGTCATACGAAACATCAGGAACAGCTTTCAGTTTACGCTCCATTTCCATCTGCCGGGTTACGGTCATGTATGCCAGAAAAGCCGCCGTGTCGTCCGAATGCTTGAGCACGGCCCAGTGAAGAGGGGTATTCCCGCTTTCCGTCACAGTTTTAATATCGGATCCCTGCGCTATAAGTGTTTTCAGAACATTGGTCGCGTTGTTGGCCGCCGCCCAGTGAAGAGGAGTTATCCCGTTTGAGGCTGTCGCCGAAACGTCGGCTCCCATCAGGATCAGCAAATCAGCCGCCCGGGCCGAGTCGCGGCATGCCGCCCAGTG
>JAWODU010000056.1:0-24785 GCA_046483125.1 Kiritimatiellia bacterium | reverse complement strand
CCTTGCCGGTCGTTCTTTGGGCGCCGGGCGGCAAGTCCAATGCGCCTTGGCTGCGGCATCGCAATGTGCCGGTCAGCCTGCATGGCAGCCCGCCGCTCAGAGCCACCGCAACGGGGAAATGCAAACTTTTTTCGGCTCCGATGACCCGGTTTCCGGGTAAATCCGCCCCTTATGGCAAAATCTCAATCCTTCCTGATCGAGCTTGACCCGCAAACGCGGCCCCGCATATAATTACAAGTTGTATGGCGTGCGGCAGGGGAAAGGCCCCGCTGAATAGTGTTGTAATTCCCGCCCCTGCAGGCTGATAATTATGAAGAGATTTCCGATAAACGCGCTTCACCGCCCGGAGAAAGGTTCAACATGAATACACCGGCACGGTCAAAGCCCGCCAGAATCCATAAGGCGCTCCTGAATTCCATGCCCAAAGGCGTAGCCGCCTCGGACCGCCGCGGCCTCCTGATCTATATGAATCACACTGCCGAAACCCTGACGGGAGCGAAATTCAGAACGCACAAGGGTAAATCCGTCAGGCAGGTCATTAGAATAGCCGACGTCGAAAGGCGTTCGCCGGAAAAACTACCCAGCGCCCGTTCATTCAGACGGGACAGGTCTCCGCGCGTTTTTCCGCGCTGTATTTTGTGCGCATCCGGCGGCAAAGAAACATTTGTGAGCCTCTCCGCCGTTCCTGTCCAAGAGCCCGACGGTTCGGTTGTCGGAGCAATGTACGTGTTCGAGGACATCGCGGCTAATATAGAAAAAGAACAGCGCATGCTCGAAGAACACAAGATCGAGGCCGTGGGAAACATCGCCGGCGGAATCGCCCATGATTACAGCAAACGCCTGTCGGCTATTTCCGGCATGGCCGCCGGCATCGCGGAAAACGTTATACCGAATACCCACATTCACGAAGCAGCGGTCAAGATAATGAAGGCCGTCGAGCAATCCGCGGTTTTATCGCGCCGCCTGATGACGGCAGCGGGGATCACCGCCGGCCATACCGAAACGGGTATAGGTCCCGCTCCACTCAGGAAGACGGTTAATGAGGCCATCAGTCTTGTCGAAGGCGCTTTCGAGGACAAGCAGGTGACATTTAACGCAAAGATGCCCCTGAACACGCCTTATGTCATCGCGGACCGCGCGCAATTGCTGGATTCCCTGGTTAACCTTTTTCAGAACTCGGCTGACTCCATGCCTCGAGGGGGCACTATAACCATTGACGGAACCACAAGAAAGAAACGGAATGACCCCGTTTTCGTGTTGAGAGTGCGCGACACGGGAACCGGAATTCATAAAGACAGACTGGAAAGGATCTTCGAACCCTTCTATACCACCAAGGAGAGGCACGGCGCGATGGGACTGGGGCTGACCATGGTACGAAGCTGTGTGCGCCGATGGGGCGGGAGTATAAAAGTTCACAGCCGGAAGAATCAGGGCACCAGCATAAGGCTCTTCCTGCCGCTCTCCGCCGAACAGCCGGAGACCGAAATAGCGCATGCGAGGCGCGGCAGGAAGGAACTCATTCTCGTTGCGGATGATTCGTCCGCAACCCTCGAGGAAACCGCCTCTATCCTCAACTCCGCCGGATACAGACTGCAGAAGGCCGGAGGTTCGGACGATGCGCTTTCCATGTACAAACGGCAATCCGGCAATATCAATCTCTGCATCGTGGACGCCGTTATGCCGGCAAGCGGCGGCAAGAAGATCGTGGAGGGTATTCAACGTTTGAATCCGGTTGCTTCCATTCTCGTCATGTCCGGCTTTTCCAGGGATTTCCTCCGCGATTTCCTGCCAGCCGGAGCATGGTATTACATACAAAAGCCGTTCATGGCGGATACCCTTTGTGATGCCGTAGCTCGTATTCTCAAGGAAAACAGTACCTCTGATACAACATCCGTTACGTCCCCGGCAAGGTCCCGGTCCCCACGTTCCGGTAAAATAGGGAAGACAGGCGGAAAATGAAACTTTTGATTATTATCGCAATGGCACTCATTGTTACGGGATGCAGCCGCAGTAAAGACGAAAACAAGAACGGCACGAAAACCAACTCCCAAGGCGGGAAATCAACGGCGCAAACGCTGTTGGACGGTTTCACAGGCAGGACCGCGGTTCGGGCGGGTAAGAAGGCCAGGAAACAAATAACCGATATCAGCGAAAAACGGGACAAGCGCCTTGAGGAAATTCTGGGCGAAGAATAAGTTCCCTCAGGCCTTTTTCACAAAGTGCTCGACCCAGGCCAGGAGCCCTTTTTCACCCGCGCCGTCGTAACGACTGCGGTCCACGCATGTTTCCTTGGCTATACTCACGAGAGGCGAGTAACCTCCCTTACCGCCGTGCACGCTTTTCTTGCCGAACAATCGACCCTTTTCGCCGCTTGTAGAAGACAGTACAATGACCGGAATACCCGAAGACCTGCCTTTCTCTTCATAATCCTTCCGCAGGGCGTCAATCAATTCCCAGCCGTCCATTACAGGCATGTTCAGGTCAAGCACGATCAAAAGCGGATCGCTGTAGTATTTTGTCCTGATCTCAGCCAGTTCCGCGAGGGCCTCCCTGCCGTTCGCCGCCTCGCATATCACGGCGCCCGGTAAAAAACAGCGCATATCCCGGGCAACTTTCTTCCGAATACCTTTCTCGTCATCCACTATGAGTATCGTTCTGCTTGAGGGGTCCATATTCCGTCTTAGTTCTTCCACGAAATTACTGTAATCCTCTTTGCCGACTCCTTCATCTCCGATTGAGAATCGCTTTTCCGCCATAACACACCTCCCCGTTTAAGAAAAACAAGCCGCCAGTCATATCGTTATTTTAAAGGCGGTCCCGTCATTGCCGGTTTCGCACACAATCCTGCCGCCGTGTATATCCACTATTTTTTTGGTAATTGCCAGTCCCAGTCCCGTGCCGCCCTCTTTCTTCGTCTTAAAAGGAACGAACAGCTGATCAGCTATTTCCCGGGGCATGCCGGGCCCGTTGTCCTTTATCACAACTTCCGAAAACCCGTCCCGCACGCCACAGCTGATAGACAGGCAGGGGCTTTCAACCCCCTGTTCTGCCAGCACCTCCACGGCGTTTTTGCAGAGGTTGAACAACGCCATTTTCAACTGCGCCGCGTCAATTTTCCGCACGCAGGCTTCCGGAGCCGGGCGGCAATCTACGCGTAGACCGGGGATGGCCATGCGGGCTCCGAGGGTACTTGCCGAATCGGCTGTCTCACGGACGAGTGTATTCATGTCCTGATCCCTGAACTCCGGGTTATATATTTTTGTAAACTGGAGGTACTTTTCGGCCAGTTCTGCGCCTTCGCGGACGGAAGAAGTGCAGATCTCAAAATCCTCCGAAATATCCTCGTTTTCAACAAGCGAAGGTTCACGATCCCTGATATCGTCCCTCAGGTAGTCCAGCCAGGAATAAGCCGAAATCAACTTGTTCTTCAATTCGTGAATAGCCTGATAAGATGTCTCCCTGAGCCGCAGCACCTCCATCCCAAGAGCCACAAGAGGCAGAAGCGACATGATTTCCTTCAATCGACTCTCATACACTTCGTATTTCCTGAGTTCCTCGGGGGGCATTTCGACGGGACCCCCGCCGACCTCCAGCTCCGGAAGCACGTCTTTTTCAAAGAGGAGCTGTAAGGCGCCGGAACTCCCGTCCTTCTTCCCCTCTCCCGCTGACGAATGCACAGCCGGAACCGGTATACTCAGGAGGTATCGGGTAAGATGCTTTATTTTGCGGTCGACGTCTTCGAAGTGACGCTTGTCCGCAGGCGCGTAAGTGTATACGACAAGGCCCTCGATGACCGTAACGCCCGCGATGCTGTCAAAGGGCACTCTTTCCCCGATGAGATCGCTTACGTCGGAAAACAGGAACTGAAGATACGGGCCCTCTTCTCCCAGGATCGAGCCGCCACTCGCGTCCGAGAGATGAATGCACGCCTCAAGAGAGGCCTTCAGCATCTCCTCCGGACTGCTGCCAAGGCTCAGATAGGCGATTTCCCTCAGATATTCATACATATTCGCGAACTATACAGGCTTTTAACCGCACCGGAAAGGACGAATCCCTGAACAAATCCGTTTTCCATACGTTTAAAATAAATAAGATAATGCCAAACAAATAAGATAATGCCAAACAAGCATTCTCCCAATGGCTTGGCAGTCGAGTACAGGATCATAACAGGAGGTGTCGCGTGAAATTACGTGTTTTCGTTTTGCCGTCTCTTATTCTGACGTCTGCTTTTGCCCTCGGCATGACATCGGGTCCCGCCCCCGAAACTGAAAAACAGGAACAGGGCAGGAGTTCCACCCTTGTTTCGTCGCAACAGCCAGCCGGAACAGTTCACCTGTCCCTGTCCAACGAGGCGGAGTCAGCCATCAACAGGGGGCTGGACTGGCTCGCTAAACGCCAGAAACAAAACGGGGCTTGGTCCAACGAAAAGTTTCCGGCGCTTACGGCATTGGCCATGCAATCGTTTCTCAATGTGTCTTACCAGGGCAAGGAACGCATTATCGGAAAGGCCGTAAACTTCATTCTTTCGTGCGTCCAGGAAGACGGAGGCATATACCGCGAAGTCAGCGGCCGTAAAGGCGGGGGGCTCAGCAACTACAACACGGCAATCTGCATGACCGCCCTTCACAAGACAGGCGACAAAGAACTGGTCCCGGTAATTCTTGAAGCGCGGGAATTTATTGCCGGAAGTCAGCATTTCGGCGGTGACATATATGAAGGCGGATTCGGTTATGATCGATCAACGAAACGCGCTTACGCGGACCTGCTCAACACCTACTATGCCGCAACCGCCATGGCCGAAACCAGAAAACTCGAAGATAAACGACCGTCCGTCGATAAAAGGGTTTCCGTCGATTGGGCCAAGACCGTTAAATTCATCGAACAAATGCAGAATAAGCCCGAAACCGGTGATGATGCCGGAGGTTTTTTCTATAAACCCGGCCAGTCCAAGGCCGGCACCAGGACCAACGCTCAGGGAAGTGTCGTATTCAGGTCCTACGGCAGTATGACGTATGCCGGCATGCTCGCTTTGATCTACGCCGACGTTTCACGTGATGATGTGCGCGTAAGATCCGCATTCGACTGGGCCGTGAATCACTGGGGCCTCCGGGAAAACCCGGGGATGGGTAATCAGGGGCTGTACTTTTTTTATAATGTCCTTACCAGAGCGCTGGACGCCTACGGCGCTGAAGCTATCCCCCTTCCATCCGGCAAGACCCTGAACTGGCGTGAAGAAACCGTCAAGGCCCTTGTCTCAAGGCAGATTATCGACCCCGACACCGGTCACGGCTACTGGAAAAACACCAAGGGAAGATACTGGGAGAACGATCCGGTCTTATGCACGTCCTATTCGATCATTGCCCTGAAGACGTTGGTCAATCCCTGAAAGCCCGGTAAAACGCATCAGATGCCCAGTTTGCGCCGCGTGTTGGCCACGTGGCTTCCTTTCCAGAACACGGTCCCGCACTGCGGACACGAGAAGAACCCCTGGAACCGTTTATAAACATTCGGATGCACTCTGTCCCGGATACAGTCTTTGCACTTCACTTTTTCCAGTCGCATGTTGCACTTTATGCATCTTGAAAAAAGGTAACGCTCTGTATCAAGACCGGCCCATTGAATGACTTCGCGAAATTGATCCACAGCGTTGTCCGAATGCAGAACCAAAACGGAATCCGGCATTGGGTACTCTACCCCAAGACGAGTATTGCGCGTCAGAAAAGCCCGTCCATCCTCGTTCGCCCGCACGACTAGTTCGTGAGTCCGTACAGCCGTGTCCCATTCCGCGTCACAGCCCAGGATCCTGAGGTATTTCCCGAGTTTGACAACCATGTGATCAACCATGAAAGAACTCGGCAAACCGCTTTCTCCTACCTGGTTATCCTGACACGATAAAACCTGGGCACCGCACCGGCACTCTCCCGGTATTCCATAACGCCATCCGTGCCCGGAACATCGGTGTGGCCGGGCACATTGGTAAACGGCGTACCCGTAACGTCGATGGAGGAAATCACAGTGTAATACCGGCCGTATTTCGCGCTCCACTGCAACACCAGATCCCCTGATTCCACGCCGATAGAGCTTATCACGAAGTAATCAAGCTGGTCCGTGCCGTCCGTACCCGCAAGTGCTTCTTCGTCATCGGTGTATCCGTCGCCATCGCTGTCCGTCCAGGGACGGACATACTCATACGCCCCGATATCAAAGCCGTTGGTACCGTCCCCGTTTCCGTCCAGGCCGAACCAGACTCCGTCCATGTCCTTCTCTACAAGCACACCGTTCGTGCCCGCGTCGATACACGGGGATAGCCCGCCAAGACGGTAATTGCCCGAATCCGCCCCGGAAAAAACAGGATTGGTATCGATGTTACCCGGCAAAACGGGCGAAATACAACACCGCGTAAATTCATTCGTATTCACCCGGTAATAATTGGTTCCGGTGGAGCACGAATTGAAATATATTATGTCGTTTACGCATCTGCCGTGAGAAGAATAGACGCCGCCCCCAGAGATTGACGCGCTGTTGCTTGCAATCGTACAGTTTTCGGCAACACCGTATTCCTCGGGATTGGACGATCCCGACAGGTACACCCCCCCTCCCGACACCGACGCCTGGTTCTCAATCACCAGACAGCTTTCCGCCATTCCCCCGTAAAAGAGCGCCATCCCTCCGCCGTAATCCGTCGAATTACTGCTTACGGCGCACCTTTGAACCACGCCGCCGTATTCACACAACACGCCTCCCCCGTACGGCAGGGCTCCGGCCGCAGTACATCCGTCCACGGTACAATCCCTCAGAATTCCGCCGGACATATACACTCCGCCGCCCCCGGAAGGGCTGTTTGTACTGTTATCCCTTCCTCGTCTTATTCGAAACCGCTCCACAACCGCGCCGGGATGCTCAATCAACACGCACCTGCACGAGTTATTTCCGTCTATAACAGGGGGCGGGTCCCCCAAACCCGAAACTGTAATATTACTGCTGATAACGATCTGCGAAGAAAGGACATAGGTATCGTTTGTTATCAATACCGTGTCCCCGTCAACAGCCGCGTCCAGCGCATCCTGGATATTCGTGGCCGCGTCGGCCCACGACGCGTAAGGCTCATTATGCCCGCCGCCCCTGGACACGTAGAGGGTCGCGGCCGGGGCGAGTCCGGTTACCGGAGCGAAACACATCAGCGACAAAGCAAGGATAATCCTGCTCGACTTTACGTTCAAAACGGAAACTGTCATGCTCGGCCCCTATTACCAGTGCAATCTAACAATTTGATAACGTTCAAATAACGATACCAACAATTTTCATTATGCCATCTTTGGACTCGCGCTGAAAGCAAAAAGCATAAAAACAAAACCCGCTTGACATTGAACCCGCGAGATGCCAGCCTGCCTTTACCATGCGAACTGATCCAGCAAACGATTCATCCGCGCCTCTCTCTGACCGAATACAGAACGCCAAGACCCAATTGGAACACATGATAGACCTTGCGCCCCAGGTCATGCTTCTGGCGGACAGCAACGGCAGTATTCTACGTGCCAACAAAGCTCTTCTCAATCTGATTTCATCGGACAGCTTCAATGCGGTTCTGGGCTCGCGCTTTCAGGATGTTTTCCGGTTCTCCGATCCGCACAAGATCGCCCCCCTGCTGAATCCCGCGGAAGGACACACCTCTTTTGAAGCGCACGCCCTTCTTCCGGATAGAACGGAGGGTCGCTTCCGTTTCACGGCAGTACGTTCTTCAGGTCCTCAATCTCTGACGGTCATCATCGCCGAAGACATTACCGGTGAAACAGAGAAAGCCGTAACCGCCGAAACACGTCACAGGACCGACGCCGTGAGAGCGCTGGGCGGCGCTCTCATGCACAACGTAAACCAGCCGCTGACGGTTATACTGTTACGCGCTCATCTTCTTCAGCTCGACGTCGAAAAAGGCTCTGCTTCCCCGTCTCAAATATCCGAGAGTCTGGGCGACATTGTCGGCCTTACTCAGCAGATAGCCGGCATAATCCGCTCGGCGGCACAGACGCGTGATTTCGTAACCGTGCCTTATGCAGACGGAACCGACATCCTGGACCTGAACCGTTCCTCTCCCTCCTCCGACGGCCTCCCCGATACGTCCCCGCTCACATTATTCAATATTCTGCTGGGCGCACTCGATACTCACGAGCCCGGAGCAATGCTTCACGCCCAAAACACGGCCATGTACGCTTCCCGTATCTCCCGCGAGCTGGAAATGGAGTTCCATCAGGCTTCAACGATAGAACGCGGCGCTTTTTTTCACGACATAGGCAAACTGGGAGTGCCCGATTATATACTCCGGAAAGCCGGCGATCTTACGGACGGGGAAACCGAAGTCATGAGGACGCATGCCCTTCTTGGATCAAGGCTCCTGGGTGCTTTCCCGTCTCTTTCGAACGAGTCTGCCGTTGCCAACTGCCACCACGAGAGATTCGACGGCCGGGGCTATCCCCGCGGCTTAAAGGCGAATGAGATACCTCTCGGCGCCCGCATAGCCGCTGTGGCCGACGCTTACGATGTCCTGAACTCCGGCCGTTCCTACAAGTCGGCAGTTGACGCCTCCAGCGCTATGGCGGAAATCGCCTCAAACTCGGGAAGCCAGTTCGATCCCAGAGTGGTAGAGGCATTTCAGCGTGTCACGGCCTGACTCCTGCAAAGCCGGTTTCTCCCATGCCTTTTAGCGCGGTACATGCTTTTGTCGGCCGCTTTTATGGCATCTGCCGGTGTATTGTGCCGAGTTCCGTCCGTCACGCCGATGCTCACCGTTACTCTTATTACCTTGCCCGAGCCCTTCCCTCTTTTCTGCGCTCCGCGCCGCGAAACTCTTTTCGGCTCCCTTCTTTTACGAAGCCCGAACCGTTTCCGGGCTATCGATTTTCTCAGTCCTTCAAGATACGGAACGACTTCATCGATACTCCGTTTCCCGAACACTACGACGAACTCCTCCCCGCCATAACGGTATGCTCTGCATCCAGGCGTGTTTTCTATTTCCGAAGCTATGAACCGCAGTACCTGGTCCCCCGTGTGGTGACCGTACCCGTCGTTTATTTTCTTAAAATGATCTATGTCGATTACGGCAAGCGTCCACGATTTGCCCAGCGAATTCAACTGGTTTTCCATTGCCCGTCGCCCGGCCAGCCCCGTGAGTTCGTCTATGTTCGCGTGCCGCCAGGCCGAATGCAGGACCATCACGGGCAGCATGAGTGCGCCCGCGCTCATGTACGCGGTTAACACGGTTGTTGCGCCGGCTTGCCCTCTCGCACCCGAACCCCAATTCATCGCCCCCAACGAGCACAGAAGGGCCGTTCCCGCCATGGCCCTGGGGAACGAGTTCTCCAGGGCGCCTTTCAGAAACAAAAGGTACACAACCGCGGGTAGAAAAAAACAGATGCTGAGCCGGGGAACGCCCAGAACCCCCGAAACGGGCTTAATCATGAACCATGACGCGTTCCCGATCTCCCGCGAAAACGCTCCCGTTCGAGCCAGTACGACCGCCGCAACTACTCCGGACACTACCACCCCCGTTCTGAACAGACCCGCCCTGCCTAGAACGGGTCTTTCGGGAAGGCTCATCACCACCGCAGTAAAGCACGGCACATACACCGAGAACAGGATCCTCGCCGCCTCCGCGCGCCCGCCTTCCGTTCCATTCCCTGTAAAACAAACCATGCTCACTACGAAGCCGCAGAGCAGAATGCCGAAGCAGAAAAACCGGCTGTATCCGAAAAAGACAGCCAGCGCCAGCCCCAGTCCGAACAGAACCAGAGGCGCATTCTCCAGCGCCGGGTAAGCCTCCAGAGCGCTGTCGATAAAGCCGCCGTAAACAGCGGTGCCGCAAACCAGCACTACGGCCGAGGCAAACAGCGCTGACAGCCATCCGTTACTGTTGAACCTTAAACTCATACCGGTTTACCGGGCGTGGACACCCGGTTCCGTCCAGCCTATCATTCAAACCGACAGTCTCTCAATTCAAATCCCCGGGCGCATGCCTTTCCCTGCAGGCAGATCCCTTGGAACAATATCAGGCCAGGAACCGCTTGACAGGACCGCGACGGCATCGGACACTCGGGCATTGAAGCTTACATCAAGAAGGAGGTCCCCGTGAAATTCCGGGATTTAGTCGCCAGGAGCAGAAGTTACAGGCGGTTTGACGAAAACAGACCCGTTCCCCGTGAAACACTGATAAATCTGGTCGAAGCGGCAAGACTTTCTCCTTCCGGAGGCAACAGACAGCCCCTTAAGTACATGGCAATTGCCGACACCGCAATAAACAACCGTGTCTTTCCGCACCTGGCATGGGCGGGTTATATTCCGGAATGGGAAGGCCCTGCGAAGGGCCAGCGACCCACAGCGTACATTATCATACTCGGAGACAAGGATATTGCCGGCTCTTTCGGATGCGATCACGGAATTGCCGCTCAAACTATCGCCCTTGCCTCAGCCGAAAACGGACTCGGATGCTGTATTCTGGGCTCAATCGACCGGAAAGCGCTCCGCCGGGACCTGGCCATAGACAAACGCTACGAAATACTGCTTGTACTCGCCTTTGGAATACCGGGCGAAACGGTCGAGCTGGAAACAGTTGCCAGTGACGGCAGTATCAGATACTGGCGGGATTCCGCGGGCGTTCATCATGTTCCGAAGAGGCCTCTCGGCGAAATTCTAGTGCAGTATTCACCGCGCCAGCCTGCATGACAGCCGCCGCGTGTCCCTTTCAACGGATTCAACCTCCGCCTTCACGCGCGCGCCCACCCTCAGGGCCCTGCCGCCTGATCCCAGTTTCCTCATGTGAACCATGCCTTGTGCGCCCACGTCAAGGAGCTCCACAAAAATGCCGAAGCTTGTCACCCCTACCACTACCGCATCATGAACTTTCGGCCGGCTCGACCCGGCTTCAGCTTCGAGATAACGGAATACTTTTATCTCCTTGAGAACTCTTTCGGCTTCATCCGCTTTCTGCTCACTCGTTGAACACGACGTCGCTATCGTTCCAAGAACCTTGTCCGAGTATCCGCGATTTCCGCCGCGGCCGACAACGGACTGAAGCAAACGATGCACAACGAGATCCGGGTAACGCCTGATCGGGGACGTGAAATGCGTGTAGTACCTCTTCGCCAGACCGAAATGTTCTGTGCTTTCCGGCGAGTAGACGGCACGGTTCAGGCTTTTCAATACGGCCGTACGCACGTAGTGCGCCGTCGGTTTACCGCACACCGACTTCAGGAATCGCGCCATATTCCTGCGGTTCTCCAGGGGCGGCGGGTTGAAACCCATCGAACGAAGCTCCACGCCAAGCGCTTCCAGTCTCTCTTGCGAAGGCGGCTCGTGAATTCTATAAACCCCAGGCCGGGCCGAGTCGCTCAAGCGCCTGGCGACGGCTTCATTCGCCGCGATCATGCACTCCTCGATAAGCTGGTGAGATGAGTCATTTTCCATCCTGCGGATTTCCACGGGCGCGCCGTCTTTATCCGTGACGACCTCGTACTCCGGCATATCGAGGTCAAGAGCGTAGCGCCTGAACCGTTTCTCCCGAAGCTGACCGGCCAGGCCCCAGAGATCACGCAGAAGAGAAACAGTCGGTTTCGCTAAGGCTGTTTCACCCGGATACCGCCCGGGTTCCAGCACTTTTACCGCTTCCGAGTAATTGAGACGGGCCCTTGACTTTATGATAGTCCTGGCGAAATCAGCTTTCGTTACTTCTCCGTTCTTATCAAACGTGACAAACACCGAGTGTGCGAGCCTGTCCTCCATCGGTCTCAGACTGCATACGTTGTTCGACAACTGTTCCGGAAGCATTGGTATAACCGTATCCGCCAGATAAACACTGTTCCCCCGCAGGCGGGCCTCACGGTCCATTGCGGAACCGAAAACGGCAAAATGAGCCACGTCGGCGATATGCACACCAAGAACTCTTGCACCGTCGGCTTTACGTTCCAGCGAAAGCGCGTCGTCGAAATCCTTTGCCCTCGCCGGATCGATAGTCAATGTGTACTTACCCCGGCAATCCAGGCGTTCCCCCGGCGCATTCAGGAGTTCGCACGCTTTATCGGCCTCCCGCATTACTTCGGCCGGGAACTCTTTCCGGAATCCGAACTCGCTGATTACCGCCTTCGTATCCGAACCCGGTTCTGTGGACTTGCCTATTCTTCCTGCAATTTCCCCCTCCGGGTCCCTCCTGGCATCCGTCCACTGTTTCAGCTTCACCAGCACCAGATCCCCGGCCGCAGCCATGCCCTCCTCCTTCACTCTTACCTTCCTGCTGTACACACGGTTCAAGGGGATGACATACGTTGTTGATCCCTTGCGCTGAAGCGTTCCCACCAGACTGCCTGTTCTTCTTTCCAGAACTTCAACAACCCGCCCCGTCCTTTGAGGCAATTGCGCATCCTTCACCGCCGCTTTGCTTCCCTTTCCGCGCCCCGTGCTTATGCGTACTCTCACCAGGTCGCCGGGCATCGCTGTGCTCAAGCTTCCCTTGGGAATAAAAATATCGCGTCCCTCTTCCTTTGTGCTGACGAAACCCTTGCCTCCCGGTGTAATCGAAATGGTTCCTACAGCCTGCCTCCGGCCGGCTCCGATCATGTACCCGCGTCCTTCAGCCTTTACGACTTCACCGTGCCGGGCCATGGCCTCCAGTGTCTTTCTCAGTTTCCCGGCGCTGATTCCATGGAATTTCCCTTCGGCGCCTATCCGGGACACACTGCAGGCATGCGGCTCGTGTTTTCGAAGCACATTCAGCACTTCCCTGGCTATTCTGTTCCTGCTCATTTAATTGATCCGCTCAGTAAACCGGGCGGTTATGCATCGCCTCCAGCGTTCCCCTTTATGAACTCCCGTACAGCGGACACGGAAGCAGGCAGGACCGCACACCTTCCGGGGAGATCCGCGAGCCTGTCCAGCGACGGGTGCCGGGGAGTGTATCCGTTGGTTGCCTTCGATACCGACTCGGCAAATTTGGCCGGGTGAGCCGTAGCAAGACAGATCAGAGGAATATCCGCCGATGCCTGTGTCCGCCCCACGGCGATGCCCACGGCCGTGTGCGGATCCACAACATAATTTTCACTCCGGTAAATGTCTCGTATCACATCAAGCGCCTCTCCGGTCCCGGCTGTCCCGGCCGTAATGAAATTCTCGACCGCGCCGTCGGCTGTTTCCAGAACACCGCTTTGCTCAAATTCCGTCATCATGTCCCTTACTCTGCCGGCGTCCTCTCCTTCTCTGTAATAGAGATACCGCTCAAAGTTGCTGGCCACCTGTATATCCATCGCCGGACTGATTGTACTCTTAACAGATCCCCGTTCGTATCTGCCCGTATTGAAAAATCTGGCCAGAATATCGTTCTCATTTGTGGCAAGAACCAGCCGTTCTATCGGCAAACCCATACGTCCGGCCATGAACCCCGCAAAGATATCCCCGAAGTTTCCGGTCGGCACCGAAAACCGGACACGTTCTCTCCCCGATCTCTCCATCACTCTGAATGCCGCGTAAAAATAGTAGACAACCTGGCAGACGATCCTGACCCAGTTTATGGAATTCACCGCGCTCAGAGCGAATCGCCGCTTGAATCCCAGATCTCTGAAAAGCGTTTTTGCCACTTTCTGGCAATCGTCAAACGTACCCTCCAGCGCGATGTTCATCACGTTATCATCGAGTACTGTGGTCATCTGTCTTTCCTGGGTTTCGCTGATCCGCCCCTTCGGGTGCATCATGAAAATAGAAAGGTTCCTTTTACCCCTCACCCCGTAAATCGCCGCACTTCCGGTATCCCCGCTCGTAGCGCCAAGAATATTGATACGTCCGCCGGAAGACGTCAGCACAAGCTCGAATAGATTTCCCAGAAACTGCAGCGCTATATCCTTAAAAGAAAGAGTCGGGCCGTGAAACAATTCCAATACGTGCATGCACCCGACTTTCCGTACCGGAGTCACTTCAGGCGCGGCAAAAACAGAATAGCTCTTGTCTATCAGGGCTTTCAGCGCCGGTTCCCGCAGGTCCGTAAATTCCTTCAATATCTCTAAGGCGAGATCCCGGTATGAAAGAGAACTCCATGTCTCGAGTTTTCCCGATACATCCGGAACCCGCCCGGGCACAATCAGCCCTCCGTCAGGAGCCAGCCCCGTCATAACGGCTTCCGAGAACGACGCTTCCTTCATTCCTCCTCTTGTACTCACGTACCGCATAGAACCATGGTACCTGCCGGCGCCAGGACACGCAAGCGGCAAAAGCTCCGCCCCGGGTGATCGACGAGCAAGGAAATTTGCCAACGGCCCGATTTCCTGTTAATCTGAATATCACAATCGAGCAATTAAAGGAGGTCCACCATGCCGCAAAAAGTTCTTGTCCCACTCGCAGACGGCGTCGAAGAGATGGAAGCGGTCATTATTATGGACACACTGCGCCGCGGCGGCCTGGAGGTGTCCTCGGCCACTCCCGACGACATCTCCGGCTCAGCACAAAGAACCGTATCCCTGTCCCCCGTCACGGGTTCGAGAGGTGTCGGGCTCATGCCGGACGTTCGCTGGAATGAAATAACGCACTCCGATTTTGACGTTATTGCGATCCCCGGCGGACTGGCCGGCGTAACCGCCCTTTGCGCCAGCAGTCGAGCCGCATACGCCGTCCGGGGACTGCACCACCGGGGCAAAATATGCGCGGCGGTTTGTGCCGGGCCTCTCGTACTGCAGGCCTCGGGAATACTCAAGGGCCGGACAATCACGTGTCATCCGTCGGTCACCCGCCGGATTACGCAAGCCCAACGCATCGACAAGCGGATTGTGGTGGACGGCGGAATCATTACAAGCCAGGGACCTGGTACGGCCCTCGACTTCGCGCTTACAATAGTAGCCTGTGTTGCAGGACCCGCAAAAGCGGAAACGGTGGCCGAAGAGATGATCCACCTGAACCCCGATTACGTTACCGGGCCTGACTCTTAGCTTCGTTGGCCACGATCCTTCGGCCCTTGAGTTGAGTGCCCTCAAGGCTCCTGATGGCATCCCCGGCAGCCGACGAATCACCCATGCGTACGAAACCGTACCCCTTTGACTTACCATTGGCCTTGTTGCGGATCACCCTGGCACTCAGTACCTCTCCAAATTGTTTGAATGCCTTCTGTAAATCCTTTTCTTCCACGTCATACGAAAGATTACCGACATAGATCTCAGTCGATCCGCTCTTCCCGGCCCTTCGCGGTTTCTTTGCCCCGTTCCGTGCCCGGAGCACAAACCCCATCCACACTCCTGCCAGAAACCATACGAGCGCAAATATCGAAACCACAAGCGCGGTGTTCTCGAAGAAAAAACGTGTATACATGACTCTCTCCCTCCGTTCTGCCCTTATTTCATTTCAAGAAAGCCTTCCAGCTTCCGCATCCTGGTCGGGTGCCTGAGCTTTCGAAGGGCCTTCGCTTCAATCTGGCGAATTCTCTCGCGGGTCACATTAAACTGCCTTCCCACCTCTTCAAGCGTCCTGGAATAACCGTCGGTCAGGCCAAAACGGTAGTCAAGTACCGCTTTCTCCCGGCCTGTCAGCGTGCTCAACACCGATTTCAGACGTTCTCTCAGCATGCTGTATGCTGTCATTTCCGAGGGGTTTTCCGCCGCCTTGTCCTCGATGAAATCGCCGAAATGCGCGTCGTCCCCCTCCCCGATAGGGCTCTGGAGCGAAATAGGCTGCTGCGCCATCTTGTAAACCGCCCGCACCCTTTCCACGACCATGTCCATCTCCGAAGCTGCCTCCTCCGGCGTGGGCTCCCGCCCGTATTCCTGCACCAGCTTCTTCTGGACCCTCAACAGTCTGTTAATAGTCTCAATCATGTGCACGGGGATACGGATTGTCCGTGCCTGATCGGCAATTGCCCTTGTCGCCGCCTGCCTGATCCACCATGTGGCGTACGTGCTGAACTTGTAGCCCCTCCTGTATTCGAACTTCTCTACCGCCTTCATCAGGCCCGTGTTCCCTTCCTGGATCAGGTCAAGGAAAGACAGACCCCTGTTCATGTATTTTTTCACTATGCTTATAACCAGACGCAGGTTCGCCTCGACCATTTCGGTTCTCGCCTTCTGGCCGTTTTTCATTGACTCGGCTACTTCCGCCAGGTTCGCGCCGAGTTCTTCTTTATTCATACAGGCTTCAAATTCCATTTTGCGGAGCCGGTCACGGTTACGCCTGAGATTTCTCTCGCGTTTTTTGCTCTTCCGCATCATGCTGACGGCTTCCATTCTGCTGAGAATATTTTTATACTCCCTGTTCTTCTCTTCCGCCTGAACGGCCATATTTTCTATGACCTTCTGTTTAAAGTGGAGCTTGTCGAATGCCTTGCCCATCTGTTTTCTTGCCTTCTCCATCTCCCTGGTCTTGCGCGTTTTTTCGCTCCCGGATATTCCTCTTTTCCTCAGACCTTCAAAATTCCGGACAAGCTTACCGTGCCATCGCACAATCTCACGCTTTATTCTCGGCAACGCATTGAAATACCCGTCCCTGCTGTCCACGAATTTGTCTATTACCACCCGGTCAAAACGTTCGTTGCCTTCCTCCAGCATCGCCACAAGGTCCAGATACAGGCCGCAAGTGAAGGCGAATTCATTAAGCCTGCACTTAACGCTGATTTCCGCCTTTTCTATCCTCTTGCAAATTTCCACTTCCTGTTCCCGCGTGAGCAATGGAACCTGCCCCATCTGATGAAGATACATCCGGATAGGATCATCAAAAAAGGCGAAACGTGATTCGCGTTCGGACTTCTGCTGTTTCTTGGATTCCTTCCGGTATTTATCGACAGAAGATGATTCTATAATCTCAATATCCATGCTCCGGAGAAGGGTAAGGTAGGATTCCATCTCCTCGGCGCTGATCACGTCGTCGGGAAGCATTTCATTGATATCGTCAAAAGTCAGATACCCCTGTTCATCCGCCAGCCGGATCAGCGACTTGAGTTTTTCACTGCGCTCCGCTGTCGGCATTTCCCTGTCGACTTTCTTTTCCTTTTCCGCGGTTGCCATTTTCTTCTCCGGCTTCTTCCTGCCTTGCGTTTTACCACGCCCTCCGGGTTTCCTTCCCGCAGACCGCGACTTCCCGCCGGCCCTCGCGCCCCGGCGCCCCGTCTTGCCCGAACGAACAGCCTTGCCGCCGCGTTTTTTCTGACGCGCCGACTTTTTCCCGTTTCGCGCACTTTTTCCGGATGTTTTCTTTTTTGTCCCTGCTGATTTGGCCATAACAATACCCTATCTTCAGCCAATCGGCGAATTAATGGAATTTCCCTCGATATGGAACGGGGCGTTTATCAGGCGTTTTGCCTCTTAATACAAGTTAAAATTGCCCGAAAAGTGACATTTTATCTTTCTCCACGTCTTCGGACGGAAAATCCGCATACAAAAACCCGCAGGAATTTAGCACACGGCCCCATCCCATACAAGATGTTTTCTCTTTTTTCCCGGGCCCCCGAATTGCCCGACTGTTCTGACTTACGGCGGTAACGGGCGCCGACAGCTCCTTGACACCGTGACTATACCTTGAGTAGCCTCTGGTAAAGCGGGGTGATTCCCCTTTCTTCTGGTCCTTCAAATGGCCGTGCATAGTGCAGATTACGGAAAACCAATTTTATGTTCTCGGCGCCCGGGGGAGCACACCTGTCTCCGGGCACGCGTTTCTGAAACACGGCGGATCTACCACGTGTTTCGCCTGTCTTTCAGACGGCCGCCTTATCATCATTGACGCCGGAACCGGTATATCCCGCATAGCCGGCCAGGTCGGCAACTTTGACGGTATTGACTCAATTACGCTTTTTTTCACGCACTTCCACATGGATCACCTTATCGGCCTGCCTGATTTCCTTTCGTCCTGTCCCCGGCGACTGCCTCTCACTATGATGGCAGATCCTGACAGACCCACTGGGTGGAGAACCGACCTGACTGCTTTTATAGGCAAACCATACTGGCCCGTCGGACTCACCGACACGTACTCGACCGTCAATTACAGAGACCTGCCCGGCGATACAGACGGCCTGGCCATTGGCAGTGCGCACATCTCCTGGATGAACGTGCCCCACCCCCAGCAGTGTCTCGCTTACCGCATCGCGCTTTCCCAAAAGGTAATTGCCATTGCCACGGACGCCGAATATACGGCTGATTCACTGGATGGGGCCTTTCTGGATTTCTGCCGGGATTCACACGTTCTAGTTTTTGACGCGCAATACACGGACAGGGAGTATGCCGACCGGCACGGCTGGGGTCACAGCACCTGGCGTACGGCCGCGGCCTGCGCCCGCATGGCTCACGCCGGACAACTGGTCCTTACGCACCACGATCCAGAAAGAACAGACACCGAGCTGGAAGAAATAGAAAAAGCGGCACAGGCTGAATTCCGGAACACGTCCTGTGCCTCGGAGAACACAGTGCTTTGCCCCTCGAATGAGTAACGGCTCAGTGCAGGGCATCCTGCAGGAGGTCGGCCGTCAGCCTCTTCCGGTTCTTTCCCGCCGCCTTCAGCATTTTGTCGAGCACAGATTCCAGCTCGGCAATATTGCCGGGCCACTCATAGCCCTTGAGTTCCTCCGCAAGTTGCGGCTCCAGTGAAGGCAACGCCGCGCCTTCCGGAAGTTTATTGCGCAAAATCTCCCGCACGTTGGGAAGAATATCATTCTTCCTCTCCCGAAGAGGCGGAACTTTCACCGGGACCACCTTGAGAAACTTGTAAAGGGCTTCATCAAACCGGCCGCTTTCAACCAGCTCGCCCAGCTTAACCGCCGTATCGGCAATAACCCGGATATCACTCTTTTCAAGGGCACCCAGAAGCTTGTACTGATGATCGCTTCCAAGCTGATCGACGTTTTTCAAATACAGCGTTCCCCCGGCTGCCGCCACACATCCCTTGTTCCCGTCGTTTCCGAACAATTCCTTCCCCACCCTTGAACTTTCGCCCGAGCAATCCACCGTTACCATGTCGTGTTTCTTCTGCCTGCTTCTTCCGTGAACAAATGAAGCAATTGTGTCCTTTTCCGTTCCTTTGTCTCCAGTGATAAGCACGGAAATGTCCGTCGGCGCCACACGGCTTATCATCTTGCAGATACTTTTCATGCTGGCGCTCTCCGCCACAAGATCATCGTATTCGGACGCGCTCTGGAGTTGAAGATTTAAATTGACGTCTTCGATAATTTCAGAGTCAGCATAGTCGACCATTTTCTGCACGGACTTCAGCAATTGATCAATCTTCAGCGGCCTCCTGATATAAATGCATCCCATCTCATTGGCGCGTTCTTCCGTCTTTCCCTTTTCATCGCCGATAAATATGACAGGCATGTCGGCTCTTACAGACTTTGCGTACGCCGCTATTTCGCAATTCGGGTCCCTGTCGTACGTCATGGCCTCCACAAACAGATCAAAGCTGTCGTTATCAACCGCTTTTTTTGCCTCGGCGCCGTCCCCGACCACGCGTACCTTGTAACCCTCCGTCTTCAACAGCCTATCAAGTATCGCTACGGTCCCGGATTCGTCTCCAACTACAAGTATACTCGACATCTGGCAGTCCCTCCTGAAAATACCAAAGCATCCATGCGCAATATCAAGGGGTCAGGATTTCGAAGCACGAATAAATTCGCCCTGCCACCCCTCCGGCGGCGGATCTTCCGCGTACCCCTGAATAATCATGCGCAATCTTAACCCGGCCGTATCCCGCGGGTCAAGCTTCAAAGCCTTATCCAGTGTACTGCAGGCATTCTCCCATCTTCTTTCCCAGTGCATTTTCAAAGCGTCCTCGTAGAGGGAAGCCTTTTTAAGCCTGCTTTCGCTCACCGCGCCCTTCCGCCCGAGGAGTTCATAAATCTTCACGGGTACGGTCTTGCCCTGCACAACAAGCTTGTCCAGTAATCTCGTCTCGATTGAATCAGAGGCAAGCCGATGCGTCATTTCTCCTACAATTATACCGGTTCCGTAGTCCCGGTTTGCCGGCTCCAGCCGCGCCGCAAGGTTCACGGCGTCACCCATTACGGTGAATTCAAATCTCCTGTCCGACCCCATGTTGCCCGCTGTTACGGTTCCGGAATTCAATCCCATACGCACCGTTATTTCTTTTCCGAAAGCTTTCTTGAGCCACGGACGGAGTTCATTCAGCTCCTCCTGCTGTTCCAGGGCCGCCAGGCATGCCTGGACCGCATGATCTTCCAGGGGAAACGGCACGCCCCATTCCGCCATGATCAAATCTCCTTCGTACTTGTCGACCAGGCCCTGTCTCTCCATGATAATCCTGGTCATGGGACTCAGGTAGCGATTGAGCAGATTCGACAGCTCATCAGGGCGAAGGCTTTCGGAAATCGAAGTGAATCCCGCAACGTCCGAGAAAAACATCGTGGCTTCAGCTTTCTGCCCCGTCAGGGAAAAGCTTCCCGGGTTGGCCTCCAGGTATTCCAGCACCTCTCCTGACACCATTGTCCCGAACATACTCCGGACCTGTTTCTTCTCCATTTCTTCCTGCCAGAATTTTATCATGGTCAACACCGGATAAATAATGATTACGGCGAGGATCATCCACACGGGCACGAAAACCACCTGATAACGTTCCAGCAAAACCAGGCTGATCTTGATTACGGCCAGGATCAGCGCAATCGATACGAGAAAGGACAGCCAGGAGCGCCCCCGCGATATAAAAAAGGTCAGAAAGACGCCAATACCCACTATGGAGACAGCGTGTATCGCAACCATCCATGTCGGATCCCGCAGCATGTCCCCCGCCAGCATATTGTCCGCCATTGTGGCATGCACCTCAACGCCGGAGAAGAACTGGGTGAGCGGTGTTGTCTTGATATCCATCAAACCCACGGCTGATGTCCCGACAAATACGATTTTGTTCTCCAACTGCTCCCGACCCACCTCGCCCCCCAGAATTTCCGCCGCACTGTAAACCGGAAAAGAAGACACAAACCCCGTCTCCACGGATCTCTTTACTTTTCTGTAGTTGATTTTAAGTCTTCCGGCCTGATCAACCGGAATTACCAGCTCAGACTCCGCCCTTTCTCCAGGAGGCAGTGTTATTGATTCAACCCCGTTTTCATGATATCTCACGACGCACTTATCCGTACCCCGGTCCATGCGTACAGCCTCCAGCGCAAGAGCAGAATAGGTCCGCTCGGTTCCAAGCGCCCATATCAAGGGATTCGCCCGCACGATACCGTCCCTGTCCGGAGTCGCATTGTAAAACGCCGTATTTGCGGCCGCGCTCAACTCCGGGATCGATATCGTCAGGCCCCCGGCCTGCATGAGGCAGTCATAAACATTGCCTCCGGTCCCGCGAAGCTGGACATAAGAACGGAAATACCGATCGACGTCCGTCTCCCGGTTCTCTACAAGCTCGTCCGAGGGCTTCATAAAGCATCCCAGGATCGTCCTTCCTCTCCGAAGGACTTTTGCAAACAAAAGATCGAAATCGCGAAGTTCCGGCGGAATGTTCTCGAACTTCACCTCGACGCCGAGCCTTTCCTTCATGTTCGAGCGAATCACTGCCGGTGACGTTCGGTCCTTCTCGGGAAATACAATATCAAAAGCGACTACCGAGGCCCCTGCATCCAGAAGTTTTTCCGTAAGTTCCGCCAAAACATAGCGCGGCCAGGGCCACTGACCCACTTCTTCCAGGCTTTTTTCGTCGAGGTCCGCTATAACCACTTTTCCCGATTTCGGATCCGAATGGACCTGCCTGAGAAACGCGTCGTATGCCTTGTGGGAAATGTCTCCGATAAAAGCAGGTCCCGCCACGTAAACAACGAAACTGGCGGCTGTCAGCACCAGGCCCACTACAACTACCGGAGATATCTTTTTCATAACATGCGTTCCCGGCCTCGGCGGGCCGCGAAAGGTATTTCCGCTTTATCCTCCGAATCAGAAGAGCCTGCCGCACGTAAGGGAGATGACGTTCCGCGTATATTCATAAAGCGTAAAGTTTGAATCATTATCGGTCCGCCGGTAATTGAGACTGAAATACCACGCTTCCCCGAAATGCGGACGCAAGCCTATGGTATAGCAGTATTCCGTGTCTTCCCGCTCCTCCGGGGCCAGCGCCTCCCGCTCCGAATAATCGGTCTTTTTGTACATGATGCCGCAGTGCACGGGACCGAGAAACGGCAGGGGCGCACTCCCTCTGATTTCCCAGCATCCCCCGGTGTATCGCTCATGCCCGGCATGTGCGTGATTGTGAAACATCGAAACTCTCATCCCGAGCGATTTAACGTCTCCCCGGTACCTGGCGCTTACGTCCTGCCCCATTTCGAAGTACATTCCGTCGCGGTCTTCCCGGTCAATATAATCCCGGTACTCGGCCTTACCAAACGTTTTCCATCCCCTTTCCCGGCTCGACACACTCAGCCATCTTACGGCCGGCGCCGTACCGTAAATCGTTACAAGGGGATCGCCTCCCGTATTGATATGCGACACACTCACCGGCAGATCAATCGAAGCGTCCTTTCCCAGCCTTTTCAGCCCAGCCTTCGCCTCCCCGTAAATGCTTTCGTATTCCTCACCGTCCCTCAGCCAGTTCTGGTAATACAGGGCGCTGGAGGTTACCATCCAACCGAAACTTTCTCCTATATCCCGCGCCATCCTCATATCCAGGGACCCGAAAGCTCCCGCAGAGCTTACGGGCTCCGAGGATTGACCAAGCGTCATGTTGCTGATAATTGTGCTCCCGAAAACAATCGGCGATATGCTCACCGTCTCCGAATCCGGCCCCACGTTTACATTATCGTCATAAAAGAAACCCGTATTCACACCCGCCGAAAAATCCCACCTGCTCTCCCGGCGGCCCGAGTCCGCCAGCAGTTTTTCTATGTGTTGTCGATCTTTGGGCGGCGGATCAAGAGCAAGAGCCCTTTTGAAATTCTCCCGCGCAAGTTCGGTCTGTCCAGCAATCCGACGGCACCTTCCCAGCATCATCCAGGCTCTGCCGTCACTGGGGTTTACCGCCGTGAGTCTTTCAAAGGCCAGCTCCGCCCGCGAATACCTGCCAAGCTCAAAGCACGCCATCCCGTAGGCGAAATTGATCCGGGCATTGTCGGGGTATTTCCACAGCAAATCCGAATAGATTTCGCAGGCGGCCTCCAGATCCCCCGAAACGACGGCCATGTCGCCCTCGTGAAGTGCGGATTCCAGTTCGCCCTGCTCGCCGTTGGCGGCCAGACAGGCGCCCGTGCCCGCTACCATGATGAAATACGAAGACGCCAGTATAATCAGAGGGGAGATTCGCTTCATTGTGTATTCCAGGCTTCTGAAAGGATAAATGCAGGACCATTCACTCGTCAAGCATACGCGCACCCCATATCCCGAGGGCCTGTTGCCCAAAGAACGACTGGCACTCCTCCGGTGTTAATGATATTGTGCTTTGAGTTGCCGCGATTATGAAAGCTTTAATTCAACGGGTAAAACACGCCAGGGTAGAGGCTGACGATACCGTAATCGCCGGCATAGAAACCGGGTATGTCGTGTTTCTGGGCATTCGTTCCGGTGATACCTTCGACGATTGCAGGCGCCTGGCCGGCAAAACCGTCAAACTCAGGATTTTTCCGGACAGTAACAACAGGATGAGCGCTTCCATAACTCAGGTCGATGGCTCCGTGCTGGTTGTTCCCCAGTTCACCCTCTACGCGGACACCTCCAGAGGCAACCGCCCCGGGTTTACGGACGCCGCGGATCCCGAAACGGCCCGGGAACTTTACGAACTCTACGTTGCCTCATTACGGCAGTACCTCGGTGCCGGGCGCGTGGCCACCGGCCGCTTCGGGGCCATGATGGACGTGGAGATCGTGAATCACGGTCCCGTCACACTAGAGTTGACGACCGACTCGGATTAATTCACACTCTGCAATCGTAGTGGGAGCGCTATGCGCGCCTCGCGGCGGGAACGGCTATGAACGACAAAAAAACATTTGATTTCTGGTACGCGGTCAACAATACCGAAGTGGTCAAGATGCCGTCTCAGCATCTTGAAACCTTCGGCGCGACCGTTTTCAACTACCATCTGATCAGCGAACTTATGGACACGGCCAACCGCTCTCGAGTGCGCGAAGGTCGAATGAAGGCCAGGAAGCCGCAGATAATTGCCCCCCGCGATTTTTCACAGAACGTTCTGGAAGGGTTCGGCGCCGAGGCCGAACAGTATGTGAACTGGCTCAGGGAGCACGAAGACAGTATCCGCATTCTTCAGTACGGCTACAATCTGAAGAAAGAACAGTTCTCGGAGCACTTCGTTTCCGAGAGCGCCGACGTAGTCGCCGAAAGGGTTAAAACTGAAGGCAGGATCGCGGATGATCCGCTCAGTGCCGTTCTTATCGGCGTCGATGAACCCTGGGACGTTTGCCTTATCAAGCTCTTTCTGGAAGTCACAGTCAGGTCAGTTCAGCGCAATGTCAGCGACATGGGAAAACGCCGCATGTTCGATAACACGGGCGGGCTTCCCAGGGCATTGCATGACGAACTGGAAAAGGATTTTCTCGACGCGAGCAGAAATCCCGCACTTGTCAAAACACTTGGAGCTAAATTACAGCGCCTTGGCGTATTCAAGCAGTATGAGGACAGGTTTTTCTCCCTGCTGGACCGTAAGTCGCAGCACTAGTCCTAAAATAAGCGACCTTTTAAAACAATGATCCTCACAAGTGACTTTTCCACCGCTGAACGATCCGGTTCAAGAGTTTATGCGGCTTCTCACAGGCAAAGAGCGGCCGGTAAGGGCTTTTGTCGGATGAAGCGCCGGTCCAGTCCTCGGTGGCAACCGTTTCGGCACAGACCTCGCCTGTATTC